>CAYHPG010000047.1:0-6507 GCA_964358625.1 uncultured Gammaproteobacteria bacterium | reverse complement strand
CAACAAAATCGAAAATCCTTGAAAAGAAAAAGTAGAGCGCGGGTATTTTGACGCGTTCTATATAATAACCCGTGCCAATCGGGTTTATTTTATATCTCACCAACTATAACCCCTCCTCCCTCCCCTTAAGTTAAGGGGAAGTTAGGTGGAGTTATGAAACGATGTACTTCTATATTTACGATTCATTTTTAAACGTCAACAAATATCGAAAAATTCTGGCGCGTATTGAAGTGCGTTTAGGTACTTTGGGTATTTCTGGAAAAATTAAACGCCTGAATATCCTTCATCATCAAAAAGAAGCGATCGAGGAAAGCATTCGACAAGGGGCAAAAACCATTGTCTTGGTAGGAGATGATCATGGCATTGTGCAGGCCATCGATACGCTTGCAAAACATGATGTTGCCGTGGGCATCATTCCAGTGGGCAACGAAGAAGACCTGCATATTGCGCGAACGCTCGGCATTCCACCGCTTGAGCTCGCGTGCGAAGTGCTTTCACGGAGAACCATTGCGCGTCTTGATTTAGGAAAAATCGGCGTGCACTACTTTTTGACAAGCGCAGAAGTGCAAGCGACAACCTTTCGGTGCGTGTTCCCTCGTCGCACATTCCGCGTTGAGCCCATTGTCGCAAAAGCAACATTGACCGTCATGAATCTTGCTCCGGCACCGACTGGTAACGAAGGAATACTACAAAGCAACCCACGTGACGGCATTCTGGAACTCATTATCCGCGACGCAACAACGTCATTCGCTGATGTCTTCCGATCTCAAAAAATTCAAAAAATGCCCAGTATTTTCCATATTCGAGAGATTGAGCTCACTGAACCGGAAGGCGCGACAATCACCATGGATGGCTGGCGCTCAGTAAAACTTCCATCAACCGTAACAATTGTTCCACAAAAAATTCGCGTCATTATTGGACGCGAACGTCTCTTCTCGTAATGATACCTCTATACTGCCCCTATGGCTGCAGCAGGGGCTGGGGATGTGACCGTGTTATCCCGTACGGTCATTTTTTTTTCCGTAATACTCACGACGAGGCTGGCGTGCACAATTAATTCTCCTTGCCCAATCATTGCAACAATCCTTCCTGGTGCTACGTAATAACGTACAATCGTATTGCTATCAACATCAACGTCAAACGAACGAACACTGCCGAGACGCTCACCGCTCTCGGTTGCAACCGGAAGGCCAATAAGGTTGTTACTTTTGATGAGTGGCATTGGATGCTGCGATAACCGCTAGTGCCGGCTTCTGTTTAAAAATATACAACTGCTGCACCACGGTAAGCAAAGTCGTCACCAACCAATAGAGAGCGAGCCCACTTGGCAATGACATGCTAATAACAATCGTCATAACCGGCATCATATACATCATTTGCTTATTGATGATTGCCGTCATGTCTTCATCTTTCGACCCCGGAACTTTCACGGACGGCCGTTTGTGCATGAGCATTTTTGTCTGCCACCATTGCGCAGCTCCGGCAAACACCGCGAGCGCAATACTCGGTTTCGCAAGATCAAGTACCCATAAAAATGTCGTTTGTATCATAGTCGGATGCGCTACGAATGGGTAAAGAAGTGCTTTTAGATTCTCCGTTGATGCAAGCCCTGCGCGAAACGCTTGGTACACGGCAATCAAAAAGGGGAGTTGAATCAAAACCGGCAAACACGACGAGAGGGGATTCACTTTATTCCGTTTATAAACTCCCATTAATTCTTTTGCAAGTCCTTCTTTGTCTTTCCCGTATTTTTGTTTCAATGCGTCAATCTCTGGCTGAACCGCCTGCAGCGCTTTCTGTGATCGGATGGACTGCGCAGAGGGAAGAAGCAGTATTACCTTTACAATGACGGTAAGTACAATAATGGCAAATCCGATGTCTTGCCCGGGAAGAATGTTGTATAAAAAAATGAGCAGATTGAGAATCGGCTGATAAAAAATAGTGTTGTAAATTGTTATAAGCATCGTACAAAAATTAAACGACGGGATCGTGACGACTTTTTACAAATGGGTTACAGCGCAGTATTCTTTTTATGGCTAGCATTAGCCCTTTTATAGCACCATGACGCTTTGTGGCTTCTCGCGCATACTGTGAACACGATGGCGTAAAACGACAATACCCATACGGAAAATAGGCAGAAAAAATACCGTGATCCGGCGATAATGTGCGCTGATACAAGTAGATGAGTCGATCGAGCAATGCGATAATCATGGTTGATGGGGCGGAAGGAGTTGTGCGCGTCGCAACAGTATTGTTGCGGCGTTACGAAATGCATCGCGACGTATTTTCACTGCAGGAGGACGTACAATAAATGCACAATCATACCCGGGAGCGATCTTCGGAAGCGTACGTCGTATATATTCAGAAATTTGCCGACGCAAACGATTGCGTATTGTTGCGCGCTTCGTCACCGCAAGGCCAACAACAACCGCATACCGCGTATCGCTCCTCCCATGACGAAAAAAAACTAAAGACAGTGCGGGGAGATGTACTCGGCTTCCTCGAGCAAATAATTTCTCGAAGTCCGATCCTTCCTTGATACGATACGTGCGCGACATTATTGCTACACGGAAAGTCGATGTCGCCCCTTTTGACGTCGTCGACGAAGAACTTTTTGCCCATTTGTCGTGAGCATCCGTTTCCGCCATCCATGCACACGATTGCGACGCCTCTTCTTTGGTTGATAGGTTCGTTTCGGCATAATTTTTTCTTACATTTTATTCTCCAAGTATACAGGTAATGATGATCCTTGACAAGATGACGAGTGCGTCCACACTCCCTCCACACCTTATGAACAAAAACGGTGTTCGCGCGCTGTTGCGGTCTTTATAAGGTGTGCTATAGTTGAACAATTCAAAATCTTCTCCCAATATTCTCCCATGGACATACAGCAATTATGGCAGGGAGCGTTGGCAGAGCTTGAGCTCTCGCTCTCCAAGGCAAACTTCACGACGTGGTTTAAGAATACCGCGATTGCGTCGTTCGAAAACGGCCGTATTGTTGTATCTGTCCCAAACAACTTTACGCAGACGTGGTTTGAAAAAAAGTACAACAGCAAAATTGTTACGACGCTTCAACGTTTATCGAATAATGAAATACGAGAAGTACACTACCGCGTCGATACAACGCGTGTCGTAACCACAGCACAAACAATGACAAAAATTGCGGACGAGAAGCCAGCAGTGGCTTCTTCGCACCCACGAGAAGAAAAAGCCCATGATCGCTCGGGATTGAACGAAAAATACATTTTTGAAAATTTTGTTGTCGGAAAAAACAATGAGCTTGCGCACGCGGCATGCATTGCCGTCACACAAAAACCCGGAAAAGGGTACAATCCGCTTTTTATGTACGGTGACGTGGGTTTAGGAAAAACACATCTCCTCCAGGCGGTTGGACATCAGCTCATAAAAAATTTCCCCGGAACACGCGTACTGTACGTCACATGCGAAAAATTTACGAATGAATTCATTCACGCTGTTCGTAATGGAAAGGCAAAAGAGTTTAAAGACGTGTACCGAAATGTTGATTGTATCCTCATCGACGATATCCAGTTCATCACCGGAAAAGAAGGGACCCAAGAAGAATTCTTCCATACATTTAACGCGCTTCATCAAACAAACAAGCAAATTGTTCTGACATCCGACCGACCTCCGAAAGCGATCCAGACACTTGAGCACCGTCTTTTATCACGCTTTGTGCAGGGAATGATTGCCGATATCGCGCTTCCGGATCTTGAAACGCGTATCGCTATTCTTGAAACAAAATGTCAGGAACGTGGACTTATGCTTAATAAAGAAATCCTCACATATATCGCAACAACGATTCAAAGTAATATTCGCGAACTAGAGGGGGCGTTAAATCGTATTCTCGCGTATCATGAGCTCAATCGGAATGAACCGACACTGGAAAATACAAAAAATATCCTCTCCTCGCTTACGACACAGGTTGCGCGCCGATCCATCACACCAAAACAGCTTATTATATCGGTTGCGGCATTCTACGATATTAGTATTGAGGCTCTTGTGGGACAGAGCCGAAAGAAAAATCTTGTTGTTCCTCGACAGATTGTTATGTATCTCCTGCGAGAAGAGGCACAATTTTCATATCCATCCATTGGGCACGAGCTTGGCGGGCGCGACCACACCACCGCGATCCATGCATACACAAAAATTGCAAAAGAGATTGAGACAAATGAAAAAATGAGTCAAGAAATTCATCTCATCCGTCAGCGTCTCTACGCTGCTGTATAATCTGTGTACGACGATGTGTATAATATCTGTATAAAAATACGTAAAAAAATAAAATAAAAATTACCCACCCTTTCTTCCATCTTTTCACCACCATTATTCACACACAAAAAATATTTTTCTCCTTTCCTATCACTATAAAAATTATTTTTCCACACAATCCACTTCTCTATTACTACTATGAAGATCACATTAATACAATCTAATCTTTTAGAAGCGCTGCAACGGGTTGTGTATATCACGAATAAAAATACTACCCTTCCTATTTTAAAAAATATTTTACTTCGTGTTACAGGAAATACTATTACCTTCATTTCTACGAATCTAGAATTAAGTGTAACAAGCACTCTTCGTGGGAAAATACATGAAGAGGGTGAAATCACTATTCCAGGGCGTTTATTTTTAGAATATATCCAACTTTTACCAGAAGATCAGGTAGATATTGAAACTGAAGGGCAAAAAATTCTTATTGCCTGTAAAAATTTTCACACCACTATTCTTGGAATGAGTGCAGAAGATTTTCCATTACTTCCAGAATTACCAAAAGGGGAGGAAATACTATTTCAAAGTAAATTATTTAAAGAAGCGGCGACGAGTGTGCTCCACGCAGTGGCGCCAGATGAGACGCGGCCGGAAATTAGTGGTGTTTTTTTTAGAATTGAAAAAGGAAAGATGACGTTGGTTGCCACAGATAGTTATCGGCTCGCAGAAAAAAAGATTGCCATTACACAATCACCAAAAGAGAAGAAAGAAGTTATTCTCCCCGCGACGTCTGTTCATGAACTTGCGCGTATTTTGGGAGATGCTACAGGAGAAGTGAAAATGATTGTTGGCGGAAATCAGGTGGTTGCCACAACAGATGCGTGCACATTCACGACACGAATTATTGATGGAAAATACCCGGATTACGAACAGGTTATTCCTCCAAATTACAAAACACGCGCAACGGTTTCTGTGAACGATCTTGCGAAAGCGGTGAAGGGGGCGAGTCTTTTTGCGCCGTCCGGAGTAAATGATATTCATCTGAATTTTCATCCAGAAAAACGAGAAATAGAAATTACCGCAGCATCAGGGCAGGTGGGTGAAAATCGTATTGTAGTGTCTGGCGAGGTGTTGGGTGAAGAGAATTCAATTGTGTTTAACTGGCGGTATCTTATGGAAGGTGTTGATCGTGTAAAGAGTAAAGAAGTGGTGATTGATATTGTGAATCCTACAAACCCCGGTGTGCTTCGTCCGAAAGACGATACGAATTACACCTACCTCATCATGCCGATTAAGCAGTAATTATTGTAAGTAGTAAGGGCTTTGTTGTAAGCATTTAAAAACTGGGTTTGAGCCCAGTTTTTGGTTTTTGTGGAGTAAATGATACGATTATTTTCGATACGGCGTGGCGTCGCGCCAGACAAGTTTGGGGTAAACATACAACCTCGATCTGCGATATCGGGGAGTTTTATTTTTATGCCAATATGTTATACTGGAATTAGACTAATTGTTAGACCTATTTTAGACTGATTCATATGTCGAAATACACTACGATTAAGCCATTTTCACTGCGGTTTCTCGAAAGTTTTGTTTTAACGAAAGACGTTTTGCCGTTTACTGATAAGGAGATTATCCGACTTGATAAGGAACTGGCAGAATACGAGCAAGTGTTCATGGATCCCGAAGTGGAGAAACATTTAATGAGTAAGAATGAACTTCTTACATCCTTTGCCATTTCCAAAGCAGAGAATTCTTCCTTAACCTTTGGTGAGGCACAAGAGGTCTATGATGTTGTGCTTCAGCGTAAGGAGTATAATTTTATTAATAAAAAACTTTCCGAACGGAAGAAGTTCACGGTCAAAGATTATGAAAAGTTGGAATTCTTTAACATCGCTAAAACGTTCAGAGAAGAAAATCTAAAACTGTTTACTATTAAGGCGCTTACTGCCGACTACATAAAAAAAATTCATCTTAAGCTCACTCAAGGAATGGATATTTTCCATGCGCACCTTTCGGATTTTACGGTTTATAAGTCAGGCAAGTGGCGAGACAATGACCTGATCCGTGTTGGGAACTATATACCCGCGCCGTTTAAAGATATCCCAAGAGGAGTGGAAGAACTTGTCCAGTGGTTTAAAAAGAATCCATCGATCACGAATGTCGCTGTATTCCATACGGCGCTATACGCTCTCCATGTATTCAATAATGGGAACAAGCGTATTTGCCGCTTCCTTGAACACATCTTGTTGCGAGGGTTAGGGATCAATGCGAAGAATCT
>CAYHPG010000046.1:0-6800 GCA_964358625.1 uncultured Gammaproteobacteria bacterium | reverse complement strand
GGCAGATATTCTAAAATTGAATTATACCCTTTTTCTTTTAAGGAATTTTTGCAATTTCATCATACAACATACGATCGTCTGACCTCCAGTTTAAAGGCAGAGATGCTAAAAATGTTTGATCAATACTTGGTGAATGGCGGCTTTCCCGAGTATCTAAAATATAAAGATAAGGAGTTTATACAAAGGACGTATGAGGATATAATTTATAAAGATATTATTACTCGATTTGGCATTAGAGAGATAAAGTCATTTAAACAGTTGACCCAATTTTTATTTACGAATTTTACTAAAGAAATTAGTTACAATTCTCTCAAAAATATTCTCAATATTAAAAGTCCGGTTTCGATAAAAGATTACATTGGATTTTTGCAAGAATCGTATCTTGTTTTTGAATTATTTAAATATGATTTTTCATTAAAGAAACAATTTATTGCGGATAAAAAGATTTATGTTATTGATAACGGGATGAGAAACAATCTGGCCTTTTATTTCAGTGAAGACCGCGGTCGACTGTTGGAGAATGTAGTATTTGTAGAGTTAAAAAGGAGAGGAAAAGAGTTTTATTTTTTTAAAGATAAAAGGGAATGCGACTTTGTGATTGTTGAAAAAAATAAAACAGTCGCTGCCATTCAAGTTACGCAGCATTTAAAAAAAGAGAACGAGAAAAGAGAAAAGGAGGGGATCATTGAAGCAATGAGTAGATTCAAACTAAAGGAAGGATTGATATTGACAGACTATCAAGATGATGAACTTATCATAAATAAGAATAAAAAAATTAAAATTTTACCTGTTTGGAAATGGCTCTTGACCTTTTAGTTACGAATTTACGAATATGGCATTGCCGAAACTTGAGGACGTAAAAATTGCAGTAGTGGGACTTGGGTACGTTGGATTGCCACTTGCGTTGGCATTCGGAAAAGAAAATCGTGTGCCGGTTTTTGGATTTGATACGAATGCGAAACGTATCAGCGAACTGCAACAAGGAGTTGATCGCAATGCAGAGTATAGCGCTGAAGTTTTACGGTCGAGCAACGTATCATATAGCGCAGATCCGACCATTTTGCGGCAGGCGAATTTTTTTATTATTGCCGTTCCGACGCCCATCAATAAAGCAAAGCAACCCGATCTTTCTCCGGTAGAGGGGGCGGCAGAAGTTGTCGGGAAGCATTTGCAAAAGGGGAGTGTTGTTGTGCTGGAGTCTACCGTGTACCCTGGTGTTACGGAAGAGGTGATGGCACCAGTGATCGAGCGAATCTCTGGACTTAAATATGGAACAGATTGGAAAGCAGGATATTCACCCGAACGTATCAATCCAGGTGATCATGAGCATACGGTTGACAAGGTGATTAAGATCGTTTCGGGTATGGATGCAGAAACGCTTGATTGTGTTGCAGCGGTCTATAGCATTGCATGTAAGGTTGGCGTCCATCGCGCACCGAATATTAAAACCGCAGAGGCGGCGAAAGTCATTGAAAATGTGCAACGTGATTTGAATATCGCGCTTATGAATGAACTTGCATTGATTTTTCATCGTCTTGGTATCAATACGCGCGATGTACTCGAAGCGGCAGGAACAAAATGGAATTTTCATAAATATCAGCCCGGGCTCGTTGGTGGGCATTGCATCGGGGTTGATCCTTACTATCTTACGCAGAAAGCAGAAGAGCTTGGTTACAATCCGCAAGTGATTCTCGCGGGTCGTCGCATTAATGATGGAATGGCAGAATACGTTGCGGAGCTTATGGTGCGCGGGCTTATCGATGCGGGGAAGGTGGTGCAGAAGGCTCGTGTGCTTATTCTTGGGCTGACATTCAAAGAGGATGTGCGAGATATGCGCAATTCGAAAATCGAAGACACGATTACCGCATTGCAATCGCATGGCATTGCAGTGTTGGCACATGATCCGATTCTTACTAAAGAAGAGGTTGAGCATTTTGGTGTAACGTACGTCTCCGCACTTCCGGTGTCAGAGAAAGTTGACGGCATTATCGTTGCTACACTACACAAGCAATTTCGAGAACTGCAACTCGAGCATCTTTTTCTACAATGTAATGGTTCTGGCGACGGACGTGGAGTTATTGTGGACATTAAAAGTTGGTTTCTTCCCGCCGTGCGTTCTTTACAACATACGGATTCTCTTATCTATAAATGCCTTTAGCGATGACGACGGGTGTTTACGCGCAAGTGACAAGGACGCCGCAACCATAAAATCCATTGATAGCGCAACGCTTAAAAAAGTAGTACGCGAAACGAAGGTGATTCTTACGGTTGAAGATCATTATCCGGAAGGAGGGATCGGCGGAGCGGTTTCTTTGGCAGGGTTCGGTATTATGCCAGCACACATTCTTGCGGTTCGTAAAATACCAAAAAGTGGTTCGTCAGGGCAATTGTTAGAGTATAAAGGAATTGGACAAGATGCTATTATTAAAATAGTAAAAGCGATTATACGCTAATTGTTTATGGAATATAAGAATACGGATGATACTCCTCATCTGCGAGCCTTGAAAAGAGCCGAGGCGTTACTAAAAATAATGTCATTTATATATCGACAGCCGTTACTATTGATATGTATCTCTGTTGTTGTGTCGGTTATCTTGAGCATGGCTTTAGTGCGAACCTGTTGGGCGCATGTGGGGGAGAAGGGGAATATTGTTTCTATCTGTGGAAATATTGCACAAGAGGTTAATCCCCCTCATTTGTTTACAGAAAATGTTGTACAGCAGTGTGGAAGTGGTAATAGAATTGTTCGTTCCAACAAGGAACTACTTGTAGCTTTGAAAACGGCACACAATAATATTTCTTCTCGAGAAGAAATCGAAAAATTTCCTGCAGGGAATTTAATTGATAGTAGTCTTGATAGTTATGCCTATCCTAACGATCGTATTTTAGATTATACGGTTGATCTTGTTGATCTGTATTCCCTTAATAAAATTACTGTTGTATGGAATGAGTTCGGCGACCAATCCAACTATGTTGTTAAGTGGTATCTCGAGGGTTGTGGGGAGGATCAGAAGTGGACTATTCTTGCACGAGGAGACTCGCCAAAGTCAAAAGTAACAGTAGTAAACACTAGTGATGTTATATCGCAACTACGACTGCGTGCGAGTGCGAAAAGAGATTGGATCGGAGTATATGAGATGAAGATTGAGTAGAGACGGTCTGATGTAGATGCACTTTTCTATGGGGTCATTTACTTACACATTTTATAAATGATTAGATTAGATTAAGTGGTTTAAAGATGGTTAATTGAGCTAGGCTTTTTCGTACTCCGTAACATATTCTTCTCTCGTCATAACGAGATCGAGCTTGAAATGGAGTTGTTGCATTTTTTTGATGTAGTGAGGAATGTCTTCCGGTCGCCCCCATCGTTCAGGGCAGACAAGTCCAACTTTGAAGCCGCGTAATTGCCGTACTACAGTTGCATTGAGAGGGAGCGTGCTAAAGGTATTCATCCACACCCAATCAATTTTGTTTTTGTATCGTAATACGGTCTCCATGCTTTCTTCTTCCGAATAGCGTATAGCCATCTTACGGAATCCTGTTCGAGAAGCTTTATAGATAAAATCAAATTCGACATCCATGAGGAGGTAATCTTTGATATTGTATTTTTTTGCAAGGCGAATCGTTTCTATTTCGGTTCCCGCTTCTTTGATATTGAACATGATGAACCGGTGGCGGTATGCCCGCAGATATTTTTCCATCGATTCCCCGGGCATGAGTGCTTCATGATTCAGAATCAATTTTTTGCCGTACCCGCGTACGTCAATTTCAACGCCGTATTGGGGTGAAACTTTACGAAGTTCGGCGATCGTATTAATGCGGTGACGGACGATGATCATAGTCCAAATATTTTTGTAAGCTCTTTAAAATTTTTTACAAAAAATGCCGAAGCGTTTTTGGGTTTCAGGCGGAAAAAAATAGGAGTGATGCCTGCACGACGTGCGCTTTCGCCGTCGCGATATTCGTCTTCGCCAATCATCACTACTTCTCGGGGGCGGAGTTGCATTTTTCGGAGCGCAAGGCGTAGTGCTGCGGGATGCGGTTTTTCTCTTCCTGCCTCTTCCGAGCTTACGACATAGTTAATGAGTCGGTCAATGCCAAGTGCAGAGATTTTTTGCAGTTGCTCCGCCGCGATCATGTTCGTCACGATGCAAATTATCCTTTTCTTTTTTTTTGCACGGACGAGAAATTCACGCGCGCCAGGGAAAAGCCGCATGTGCCGCATAAATACGTGCCAGAAATAATTATGCGCGGCGATGGTAAGGGAGGGATCTGTTCGCGTGGTGAGCTCTTCAATGGTTTTTTGGCAGTAGAAAAGCCGTGAGTGGCACGCGGCGGTCGTATCGCCGAGTATTTTTTTTGTTTCTTTGCGTGCACGTGACAATGCTTCCGCAAGGCGTCGTTGCGGGAGTGCGAGTTTTTTTGCAAGATATCCAATCAACGCCTTTTGTGCGATGGCGTTACACCGCCCATAATCATAAAGCGTATCATCGAGATCGATAAGGATGCCCTTGCATGATGAAAGATATGTCAGCATAGGAGAAATATAGCAGAGTTTTTTGTATAAAAAAAGGGCATGTACTGTATTGTGTGTGTATATTGATTTTTCCCTCCGTTATTCTATACTAAGGAGTATCCTCTTTTCGTGGATTTTTATGATTAAGTTTATTATTTTCGATTTGGACGGCGTGCTGGTTGCCGCGCGGGAATTGCATTATCACGCGATGAATCGTGCACTCGATAAGCATGGCTATGCGATTACACGGGAAGAGCATCTTTCTACATACGATGCTTTGCCTACTGCGAAAAAATTGCAGATGCTTACCGAGCGCAAGGGACTGCCTAAGGAAATGCATGATGTGATTTGGGAAGAGAAGCAGCGCCAGACACGGGAGCTTATCGGTGCTATGGAGCCGGATGAGCGGATACGTATGATTCTTGGCCGTTTGCGTCAGGATGATTACAAAATTATCGTTTGTTCGAACTCCATCCGCGAGTCAACGAAGATGATGCTCTTGAAACGCGGGTTTCTTGAGTATGTTGATTTTTATCTTTCGAATCAAGACGTGACGCATCCGAAGCCACATCCGGAAGTATTCCTCGTTGCCATGATTAAAGCGGGAGCGAAGCCCAAGGAATGTCTAGTGGTTGAAGATTCTCATTATGGCCGTCAAGCTGCAGTTGATGCTGGAGCATATCTTTGTCCTGTCAAAAACGTGGAGGAAGTGACGTATGAACGCATTGCTGATGCGATTCGGGATGCAAATCATGATGCTGAGTATACAAAGTTTATTCCGAAATGGCAGGGAAGAAATATAAATGTGGTAATTCCAATGGCAGGCGCAGGAAAACCGTTTCAAGAAAGAGGATACACATTCCCGAAACCCTTGATTGAAATTCATGGTAAACCAATGATACAGCTTGTGGTTGAGAATTTGAATATGGAAGGCAACTTTATATTTATTGTTCAGGATGAGCACTACGAAAAATATCAACTTAACTACCTTCTGAATCTCATCGTCCCGGGATGTAAAGTAATCAAAACAGATGGACTGACTGGAGGATCATCATGCTCCGTTCTTTTAGCGGAGGAGCATATTAATAACGATAATCCGCTGGTGATTGCTAACTCTGATCAATTTATAGAGTGGAACAGTAATGAATTTTTTTATGCGATGTCTCATGAGGAGTGTGATGGGGGGATCGTGACTTTCAAATCCGCACATCCTCGGTGGAGCTTTGCAAAACAAGGAGACAATGGATATGTATGTGAGGTAGCAGAAAAGAGACCTATTAGTGATAATGCGACGGCAGGAATTTATTATTACAAAAGAGGATCTGATTTTGTAAAAGGAGCAAAACGCATGATAGAAAAGAACATTAGAACGAACAATGAATTTTACATCTGTCCAGTTTTTAATGAAATTATTGCAACTGGTAAAAAGATTCGCACGTTTCCTATCCAAAAGATGTGGGGGCTTGGAACCCCAGAGGATTTTGAGCGGTTTATCAAAGAAGGTCCGCATAATTTAGTATGAAGCAAGTGTACATTTATACTGGAGATTCTCCTTTAAGAGCGCATCCCATTTATAAAGAGTTTTCAAGATATTGCCCGCAGGGTTTTTCTTTTATTCCAAGTTTTGAAGATTTTTTTTCTCCGCTGTCGCCTTCTAAAAGAAAATTTTTTTTTGTAGCTCAAGCGGCTTTGTGGGTAGAGTCACTTGTTTTAAAGTCGTTAAAATTGATAGGTGTACCGAAATTTCGTCATATAAGGATTCCTCAAGGGACAGTACTCGTGCATAGCGGTCAACATCCTTTATTAAATAAGATTCCTTGGGTTATGGATTTTGAGCAAGCTGCTGCGATTGGTTGGTTCGAACGGAATGTAATTGATAAGCCACATGTAAAAAAGTTTTTTGAGTGGCTTTTTGCGAGTGATTATTGTCGGGGTCTACTTGGTTGGACTTCTGCAGCAAGACAAAGCCTCCTTAATGCTCTTGATTGTTCCAAATTTAAGGATAAAATTAGGACAGTTCATCTGACCATTGTTCCGCAAGATAGGGTTGATCGTAGTGATCGAAGGGGAACAGTAGAACTGTTTTTTTGTTCAAGGAATTTTTATTACAAAGGAGGTCTTGATGCAGTATTGGCTACATCCGAGCTTGCAAAAAGTTATGATGTACATCTTACGGTGGTATCAAACACTCCCGACGAGATTCTTAGACAATACGGAGATGATCCTCATATTACATTTCGCAAACAAGTAAGCACTAAAGAGCGGCATGCACTTATGCATAAAG
>CAYHPG010000045.1:0-6896 GCA_964358625.1 uncultured Gammaproteobacteria bacterium | reverse complement strand
GTTGAATCGTCCGGAAGTGAATATCTGTACGGTTGAAGATCCGATTGAGTACAGCATTTCTCGCATTAACCAGACGCAAGTAAATTCGAAGGCAGGAATCACGTTTGCAAACGGGCTTCGGGCACTCCTTCGCCAAAATCCGGATATTATCATGGTCGGAGAAATCCGTGATGAAGAGACCGTGGACATCGCCATTCATTCCTCTTTGACAGGGCACCTCGTACTTTCGAGCTTGCACACAAACGATGCCGCAAGCGCCGCGCCGCGTATGCTCGACATGGGCGCAGAACCGTATCTTGTCGCATCAACGATCAATGTCGTGATTGCCCAGCGCCTTGTGCGTCGTATTTGTTTGACGTGTGTGACGAGCGAAGATATGCCGCCGGAGACGAAGAAACTTATTGCCGCGCAGGTGACATTAGCAGGGGAAGAAGGGATCGCGCTCCCGCCGCGGTTGTACCGAGGCGCAGGGTGCAAGATGTGTCATAATAGCGGGTATAAGGGGCAGATCGGGATTTATGAGGTGCTTTCCGTTTCAAATGAAATTCGCGATCTCATCTTAGAAAAAGCGCCGGCTGTGAAAATTAAAAAGAAAGCGATCGAGCAAGGGATGACGACCCTCTTTCACGATGGACTTCGCAAGGTGGAAGAAGGAGTGACCACGATTGATGAAGTATTACGAGTGATTAGAGAATGAAACATAAAACATGAAACGTGAAGCATATTGATTCACGTTTCATGATTCACGATTTATGAAATTTTCTTACGAAGCGACAAATACGAGCGGCGAAACACAGAAGGGCACACACGAAGCAGAAAATGCCGAAGTAGTGGCGACGTGGCTTAAGGGCAAAGGGCTTGCTCCGTTACGTATTGTGGAGAGTAAAACGAAAAAGAGCGGATTTTCGATGAGCATCGGTTCGTCCATAAGCGTGGCGGACAAAATTTTTCTTTTGAAGCATCTCTCGACCATGCTGAACGCGGGACTTCATGTCGCGGAGTCTATTGATATTCTGCTTTCTGAAGCGGCAAAGCCATTGATGAAGCGATTTTTGCAGGAAGCGAAGGACAATATTGAGCGCGGACTTCCGTTGTCTACTGCATTTAAAGCATACCCGAAATATTTCTCTCCTATCTTTATTGGAGTGATCGAGGCGGGCGAGGCATCCGGCACGCTTGAGAAATCGCTGGATCAGCTTCTTATCCAAATTACAAAAGAGTATGACTTGAACAGAAAGGTGAAGTCCGCGATGGCGTATCCAGCGATTCTTCTTGGTGCGAGCGTCATCATCGTGACATTGCTTGTCGTGCTTGTGCTCCCGCGTTTAGGGAAAATGTTTAGCACGTTAAATGTGCAGGTGCCCGCGCCAACGCGTATACTGCTTGCGGTAAGCGCTGTACTTACTGCATATCCGTTACTTACCGTTCTTGTCCTTGTCGTGTGTATTGTCGGTTTTATCGTACTCATTACATCTCACAAGGGAAAAGACATTCTTTCAAAACTTTCACTCAAGACACCCATTATTCGTGTTGTGGTGCAGCGCGTTATTTTGGCGCGCATGCTTCGAATACTGGGGACGCTTCTCGAAAGTGGTCTTTCCATTATTGATGCGGTGAAGCTCGCATCGGTGTCCGTTGGCCACGCATCGTATCGGCTTGTTCTTGAAAAAGCAGTTGGCGATATTGAGCGTGGAATCGGGTTGTCCAATACGCTCGAGCAGTACCCAAAACTTTTTCCTCGCCTTGTGACGAGTATGATGGCGATCGGCGAACAAACAGGGTCATTGACTGCACTACTCCATAATTTAAGCGCGTTTTACGAAGAAGAAACGGATCAGGCGTTGAAAAGTCTTCTTTCAGCTTTGGAGCCGTTGCTTTTGGCAATCATGGGGCTTGTGGTTGGCGGCGTTGCAATTTCAATTTTGTTGCCAATCTATAAGATTGTCGGTTCGGTTTAGTGAATACTATGCGCGGGTTTATTCAGCACCACTTTTATGTCCGCACGCATTTTATGGAAAGTAAAGAGAATAGCAAATTTTTTTTGTCAAAAAGTGCTGCTGGATTTACACTTCTTGAAGTCGTCCTTACTACGGCAATTCTTGTAGTAATTTTTTCTGTCGGAATGTTAACGTACGGAAGTTTTAACCGAACGATTGACATCAATGCTGTGGCAGATACCATTTCCGGACAACTGCGCCGCGCGCAGACGCGAGCGATGGGTGCGGACGACCTTTTGCGCTGGGGAGTGCATTTTGATAATCCTACAAGCGGCGATGATTTCTATTCGTTATACTCGGGGACTAGCTACGTGTCAGATGTCGAGAAGTATTTTCTTCCATCGGGTGTTGTGTTTACAACACCCGCAACAAGTGCGACAGTGGATATTTCTTTTGAAAAACTTTCAGGCGCAAATGTTGCGGGAGTGGATAAAACTATTGTCATTCAAACAACTGATGGAAGCCAAACAAAGACAATTACGGTGAATAGCGTGGGGAGAGTGACATATTAAAATAAAAATGCAAATATCAAAATGGAAAATGGAAATGTAAAATTTTCCGCCGGAGGCGGATCCGCCTTTGGCGGAAAAATAAGATAATTTTGTATTTTTTATTGTCATTTTGATTTTTGATTTTTCCATTTTGCATTATGCAACATCCCCGCGGCGTCATCTTAGTCGAACTTATGCTTGCCTTAGGCATACTCACGATTCTGGGCGGGCTCATTACAATGACGTTTTACGCAGGCCAACGCTCCGGGCGCAGCGCCATTGAACGCACGCAAGCAGTACAATTGGCGCAAGAGGCGATTGACGCCGCAAAGTCTGTTGCCGAGGAAGATTATTATTCGTTTTATAATCGGTCAAAGGGAAGCGGCAATCCGTATTATCCTACGATCTCTGGTGGGAAGTGGACGCTTGCGTCAGGCACTGAAAATGTAAGTCTCGATAGTAAAACATTTACACGGAAAGTAGTGATTGATAACGTATCGCGTGACGGATCGGGGAATATTGAATCATCATATAACGCGTCAAATGACGATCCTTCAACGCAAAAGATGACAGCGACAGTTACAATCACCGGGCAAACGGATGTTGTATTAACGAATTACTATACACGTTGGCGGAATACCGTTCCCGCGCAAAGCGACTGGTCCGGTGGTACTGGTTGTACGGGGTGTCCGGTGACATCGTTTAGCACGGGTTATGACACCGACGATGGCAATATTGATGCGACGGGAACACCGGGAAGCATGAAGCTGAAAACACAATAATGTCCGAACCACAACAAAAAATTTTTTCAGTTTCACAATTCGTTTTCGCTGTTTCGGCATATCTTGAGCAAGGGCTGGTTTCGGTTGCGGTACAAGGCGAGGTAACGGGATTTCGTGTAAACCAGGATCGGCTAGTTTTTTTTGAATTGAAAGACGCAAATTCTCGCGTGGTGTGTTTTATGATGAAGTGGGATCTGCATATGCCACTTGAAGACGGCATGGAGGTGAAGGTCGTCGGTACCCCGAAATTATTTCAGAAGTCCGGCGGGTTTCATTTGCGCGTGATGGAAGTGGAGCTTGTCGGCGCGGGGGCGCTCCAGCGCGCGTTTGCAATACTTAAAGCAAAACTGGAAAAAGAAGGGTTGTTCGCTCCGGAGCGCAAGCGCCTATTGCCGCGATTTCCGTCGCATATCGGCGTTGTGACGTCACAAGATGCTGCCGCGTGCACAGATGTTCTGCGCGTATTGAATAATCGCTGGCGTGGTTTGCATATTACGGTCGCACATGTCGGCGTGCAAGGAGCATCAGCGGTTCCGGAAATTGTCGGTGCGATTCGATGGTTCAATAGTTTTTCGATACGGGGAGATCGTATCTCTGTAAATTTACAGAGATACGATCTCTGTAATAGGCAGCCGGATGTCCTCATTGTCACGCGCGGTGGCGGGTCGCTCGAAGACCTGCAGGCGTTTAACAGTGAGGAGGTGGTACGAGCGATTTTTTCCTCTTCGATTCCGGTGGTTGTTGGCGTCGGACATGAGCGCGACGTGACGCTCGCGGATTTCGTCGCCGACGTTCGTGCGGCAACGCCGTCGAACGCGGCGGAGCTTGTGGTTCCTGATCGGACGGAGGTAGCGTGGCAAATTGATGCGATGGCGCGATCTATGGAGGGAACGCTTCGTCGTATTCTTGATGGCCGACGTCATCATATGGCGATGGCGCTCGAGCGGGTACATAACGCAGTGCGCTGCACTGTTGAAGCGCCAAGGGAACTTATCTTGCGCTTCGCCGAAAGTTTTCAGAATTTCCGCAACACCCTTGCGACACTTCACGAGCGCGTGACACGATACACACAACTTCTCCACGCGCTGTCTCCGCAAGCGACACTGCAACGCGGGTATGCAATTGCGTTTGTCGGCGGGAAGATAGTGAAGAGCATTCGGAATGTGCGCGTCGGCGACGAGATGACAACGCGCGTGAAAGATGGTAGTATTGGGTCGGTGGTGACATGACCCGATCCGGATAGTCCGATTCCAATCCCCGAATGAGCCCGAATGCCCCCACATTGACATCACCCTTTCCCTCTCCTGCAAGGAGAGGGAAATAACATTCGGGGTATTCGGATGTATTCGGGGATTTGGATCGCGTATATGAAAGACACTTCTTTCGCCAAAACATTTGAAGAGCTTGAGAAGATCACCCAATCGTTTGAAAAGGGCGCTTTTGATTTGGACGAAGGATTGAAACAATTTGAACGCGGTTTGGAACTTGCCGGTATCTTGAAGAAAAAACTTGCGGATGTGGAGAATAAAGTGGAGGTGATTAAGAAGAAATTTGGAAAGGTGGCGGATACAGCAGAAGATGCGAATAATGCGGAGGAAGAGAGCGGGACATTGCCTTTTTGAGTAACATATTGAGACGTTTTGCGTTTTCTTGATAGTGTCCACAAACGACGTGTGCTATACTGGATTGTGGATAACAAAAATACGTGCAAAATTTTCATACCATTCAGAAACGGTGTTGCGACGATCAAGATTCAATCGTCTGGGAGATACGCTCCCAAAAAATTACCGCAAAAAGACTCGACTAATTATCGAGTCTTTTTCGTTTGTTCTTTCTCATAACAGCGCCGGGTTGGGATGCGGGGCACATTCTGAGGTCCCCATCCCAACTTGGTCCCTCTCCATTGGGCGATGCGCATATACATCGCCCTTCTTTTTTTGTACAGTTTGCTATACTTATAGCATGTCCTCTTTACCATCCTTTTTCCTTCCGCGAGAAGCATTTCATGATCGCGCGATCACGATTCATGAAGCGGAAATAATTCGACAGATGCGAAAAGTATTCCGTATGAAGCCGGGCGATTCTTTCGTTGCTCTTGACGGCAAGGGGCATGAGTATATTTGTCGAGTTGACGCGCTACAACACGATGTTGTTCGTGCATCCATTGTAAGTGATAGTACAACTAAGCGCGAGACGAGCATTTCGGTAGTACTGTATCCGTCACTCATTCGTCGTGAGCGCTTTGTGCTTGTTCTTGAGAAATGCACGGAACTTGGTGTGTCCGGATTTTTCCCAATTGCCGCGAGTCGATCACCGTATCATGCAATAACGCAGCATACGAAAGAACGATGGGAGCATATCATTCGTGAGGCCGCTGAAGTTGCACATCGTGGTATGCTTCCAAAACTCGCAGCAGCAATGACACTTTCCGATGCACTCGCGAACATCCCAGCAAATGATCTTACGATTGTTCTTTCAACTGCGCAGGATGGCGTAAGAACAGCGAACGATATTACAACAATCATACAAGGAGTGAAGAGCGTACATCTTTTTTTGGGGCCGGAGGGGGATTATACGGAAGAAGAATATGGATTGTTGCACGAGCGTGGTGCGGTATTTTTTTCGCTTGGTCCACGCATCGTCCGTAGCGAAACCGCGGCGATTGCGGCAGTTGCGCTTTTTACCGCATTTCTATAAAGAGTTTTCCTCCATCTATGATTTTTATTCTTACCACCTGCAAAAATACAAAAGAAGCAAAACGCATTGCGACGATGCTTTTGCGTTTGCGGCTTGTTGCGTGTGCAAAATGGTGGCCCATCGCATCGTCGTATTGGTGGGAAGGGCGAATTGTTTCTGCTAAAGAAACAGCGCTTTTATGTGAAGGACGAAAGAAACACTGGAGAAAGATTGAAGGGACTTTGCGTCGGTTGCATCGCGATGAAATTCCTTGTATTGTGGCGTGGGAGGCGGCACGTGTGCACGCGTCGTATCATCGATGGCTACACAATGTGACAGGAGGGTAGGAAAATGCATTGGCATGCTGTCCTTCGGGATTGCGCGAAGGTACGGCATGAGATTCCGTACCTTCCTACATGGTGTGTCATGAAAATCGTCGGCGGAGTATTGTGGAGGGTGGGATGCACCGGTGGCGATGCGAAGACGGTGGCACTTATCCTTCCCGGATTCTGCGAAGGAACGAACGAAACTGCGTTTCTCGCACTCGCGTTTCATGATGCAGGATATCGCGTTGATTCGCTCGACCGCATGGGATGGAACACTATGTCCCTTCGTCGGATGGTCAGACGAGGCATCCAGCGCATGCGGGCATTACGCGATGCAAAGGCACGAGTCGTCATTGTGGCACATAGCAAGGGAGCAGTGTGTGCCAAGGCACTTGCTGCGTTTTTCCCCGAAACCGTCTCGGGGATCGTTCTTCTCGGAGCACCACTTCGGGGGAGTCGCCTTGCGGATGTTTTTGGAAGGATTCCGTTCCTTTCACGCGGGCTCGATCTCACTGACCTCATGACGACGAGTCCGTTCCTTTTGGCGCTTGCCAGCCGAAAGCCGCGGTGCCCCGTGTATGTGGTGAATGAAATCGGCGATGGGCTCGCATCTACTGATCGGTG
>CAYHPG010000044.1:0-6954 GCA_964358625.1 uncultured Gammaproteobacteria bacterium | reverse complement strand
GGGGTGCTCATTGTTCTAACAACTCGACGGTCTCGTTGAGAACAATGGCATATGGCAAGAATCGCAGGTACAAATCTTCCGTCGAACAAGAAAATCGAATTTGCCCTTCGGTACATTTATGGCATTGGGCCAACAAATGCAAAGAGCGTTTTGATTGCTGCGGGCGTCGATGGTGCAATTCGAGCAAAAGATTTACAAGAATCGCAAGTGCAAAAGTTAAACGAAGCAGTGCGGAGCTATCGCGTCGAGGGAGATCTTCGTCGCGACATTCTTTCCAATATCAAACGACTGCGTGAGATTCATGCCTATCGGGGCGTGCGACATGAGCGTGGGTTGCCGGTGCGCGGACAGCGGACAAAAACGAATTCACGCACACGCAGAGGGAACGTTCGCAAGACCGTAGGAAGCGGGAAGAAAAAAGCATCAGAAAAGACATAACGCGTTTTGTCTGCGAGCGCCGCGCGCGCAGGTACAAAACCGTTACCCCCTCACTCAAACATTGTATGAGCTTTATGAATACGAATAATCCAATATTAATAATGAGTCACTTCCCACACGCGTCTTGCAGCTGTATGAGTGAGGGGGTGCTCATTGTTCTAACAACTCGAAGGTCTCGTTGAGAACAATGGCATATGGCTGATGAATTAACAGAACTCATGGGAACGGCAGAAATGCCAGCGACAACGGACGAGAAATCGAAACCGAAGATTGTTCGTGGTCCAAAAAAAGAATATCGTTCTGTGCCACAAGGGCGCGCATATATTCAAGCAAGCTACAATAATACCATTGTGACGTTCACTGATCCGCGGGGGGATGTACTTTCATGGTCTTCAGCAGGGAAATGCGGGTTTAAAGGACCTAAGAAATCGACGGCGTATGCTGCGGGTATTGTTGTCCGTGATGCAGCACAACGCATTCGTCCCTATGGATTGCAGGAAGTGGAAGTGAGTATTAAGGGGATTGGCTCTGGAAGAGAAGCGGCGGTGCGTGCATTGAATACGCAAGGACTCGTTGTGCTTTCCATCCAAGATATGACGCCGATTCCGCATAATGGATGTCGGCCACCGAAAGTAAGACGAGTGTAGCGAGTCTTATCCCGCCTTCTATGCGCCAGAACACACTATCATACAAAAACAATGAACAGTACCGTCTCAGCAAGCACATACGGCTATCGTTGTGCGTAGAAGGCGGGGTGCTCATTGTTCTAACAATTCGACGGTCTCGTTGAGAACAATGGCATATGGCACGTAAATTAGGCGCAAAACATAAGCTCTGTCGTCGCGTTGGCGAAAAACTTTGCTCTTCGGCAAAGTGTCCTGTCACGCGTCGTAATTATCCGCCGGGTGTGCATGGACCGAAGGGCGGACAGAAACGCACAGAATACGGTACGCAGCTTTTGGAAAAACAGAAGGCAAAATATATTTATGGTATTTTGGAGCGGCAGTTCAAACGGTATTACACAAATGCGGTTCGAAAAACCGGTGATACGAGCGTGTATTTAGTGCAATATCTTGAACGTCGATTGGATAATGTTCTGTATCGACTTGGTCTTGCAAAAACGCGGAATGCAGCACGCCAAGCGATTGTTCATGGGCATGTCTATGTGAATGATCATCGCGTGGATCGTCCTTCATATGCCGTAACAACCGATGATGTGATTCGTGTAGTAAAATTGAAAGAGGTTGAAAAGCGCGAAGTTCCTGAATGGTTGTCACTTGATAAAGAAGGACAGTTTGGGAAAGTGATCGGTTCACCGACAGTAGAGAAACTTCCTGAACGTTTAAATATGCGTCTTATTATTGAGTTATATTCTCGATAATTTTTTATAAATCGTATGCCTCAATTGCATCTCCCAACAAAGATTTTTTTTGAACCCGGTAAAAAGCCAACGGAAGGACAGTTGATCGTCGAACCGTGCGAGGCAGGGTTTGGCACAACTCTCGGGAATGCATTACGTCGCGTGTTATTGTCATCATTGCCTGGCGCTGCGGTGACAGACGTAAAAATTAAAGGAGCAGCTCATGAATTTTCAACATTACCAGGAGTAAAAGAGGATGTTGTGGAAATTCTTTTAAACCTGAAGCAAGTTCGTTTGAAAGTTTTTTCGGATGAGCCGCTGCGCCTTACGTTGAAAGTGAGCGGAGAGAACAATGTGACGGCTGGAGATATTGAAAAAAATGCGCAAGTGGAAATTGCAAATCCAAAATTACATTTAGCGACAATCACCGATAACAATGCAGCACTTGAAATGGAGCTTATTGTAGGACGCGGACGTGGGTACGATGCGATTGAGTCGCGAGAAAATCGGGTATCGGAGATCGGACTCCTTGCCGTGGATTCGCTTTATACGCCGATTCGCAATGTCGGTTTTCGCGTAGATCATGTGCGCGTGGGGCAGATGACCAACTATGATCGTTTGACGCTTACTGTTGAAACCGATGGAACGCTTTCTGGACAAGAGGCGGTTGAACAATCAGCAAAGATTTTGATTGATCATTTTTCACTGCTCACGACACTTGCGAATGCTCCGATTGATATACAAAAAGAATCAGAGCCAGTACTTCTTTCTGAAACAACAACAGCGGAAGCGCCAGTGCAGGACGAAAAAGTCGACGCAGATGATGATGATCAGAAAAAATTGAAAAAGAAGAAAAAAGAAGAATTAGCCGTATGAGACATCAAAAGAAAAAGGTTACACTTGATCGAAAAATAGGTCCGCGTCGCGCGTTACTTCGAAACCTCGTAACGAGTGTTGTGCTATACGAAAAAGTGAAGACAACGCGCGCGAAAGCGAAAGCAGTACAGCCGATTGTTGAGCGTTGCGTGACACTTGGAAAGTCGCAAACGCTGGCTGCGCGACGCCGATTATTGACGATTCTTACGCATCCGAATGCTGTACGAAAAATGTTCGAAGTGTTTAGTTCTCGTTACGCAAGTCGCAGCGGTGGGTACACGAGAATCGTAAAAATTGGACGACGCGTTGGCGATGCGGCAGAAATTGTCCAGATAGAATTTGTATAATATGACCAAACATACTTTTGACGCAACAGGAAAAGTTATCGGGCGACTCGCAACGGACGTCGCCATGTTGCTTATGGGGAAACGCGATCCGTCGTATCGTCCCAATGTTGTTTCTGATGTATCAGTGCACGTGACGAATCTTTCAAAAGCGCGCATGACCGGAACCAAAACAACGACAAAATTGTATTGGCGTTTTAGCGGGTATCCCGGGGGATTAAAGAATAAGACATTGGGAGATTTTTGGGAAAAGGATCCCGCAGGTTTTTTTGCGCATGTTGTTGGCGGGATGTTGCCAAAAAATCGGCTTCGTTCTAAAATGTTGAAACGACTTACCATAACCGCATGACAACACGTAAATACCATCGCGCCGTTGGCGGAAGAAAAAATGCAAGCGCACAGGTGCATATTTTCCCAAATGGGAAAGGGGATATTGTGGTGAACGGAAAACCCTATACGCACTATTTTCCGTATTTTGAATTTCAGCAAATTGTTGTATCGGCATTAGAGCAAGTTGGTCAACGGGATAAGGTTGATGTATCAGTGAAAGTTGCGGGTGGTGGTACGCGTGGACAAGCAGAGGCAACGCGACAAGGCATTGCGCTGGCGCTCACCGCGCTTAACGAAAATTTTAGACGCGCATTACGCAAGGTCGGATACATGACGCGCGATTCTCGAAAGAAAGAACGAAAGAAGCCGGGATTAAAACGCGCACGCCGAGCACCACAGTGGCAGAAGCGGTAAAACGAAAAGTGGCTCAACAGCCACTTTTCTGATAGAGTAAACGTATGACCGATATCGGCGGAAGACGCATCGCACGTAACACGATTTTTATTATCGGAGCACTGGTGGGGCAAAAAGTGCTTTCTTTTATTTATTTCACGATCGTCGCTCGGGTGATGGGGGTGGAGGACACGGGACGATATTTTTTAGCGGTTTCTTTTGGGCTTCTTTTTTCAGTGCTTGCGGATCTTGGCTTGGCTCCCTTTCTCGTGCGCGAATCAACAAAATTGCGCGAGGGAGTTGCGACACAACTGCGGAGTATTTTGGGAGTTAAAGTACTCCTTCTTGTGCTGGCGTTTGTCGGGATGAACGGCATTGCTTTTATTACGCCATACCCTTCAATTACGCGCCAGCTTATTTTTCTTGTTTCTATCAGCATTCTTTTTGAGTCGTCGAATTTGACGCTCTATTCTATTTTGCGCGGATGGCAACGACTTGAATTTGAATCAATTGGTATTATCGCTGGGCAGGCAATTTCTCTTTGTTTTGGAGTGGCAACGCTTTTCCTTTTCCACTCGCTTCATCTTTTGGTTGTCGGGCTTATTCTTGGTAATGCAGCAAATTTTTTGTGGGCGATCATGCTCATGCGTCGTTTTCATATTCCTCTTGCGTTTTCCTTTTCACAAAGTGGATTGCGCCAGACGTTTGTGGCGATTATCCCCTTTGCGCTTGCCGCGGTGTTTACCCGTGTGACGGGGTTTGTTGATAGTTTTTTGCTTTCCATTTTAGGGACAGAAACGATGGTGGGGCTGTATAGTGTTCCATTCAAAGTGACATTCGCATTGCAGTTTATTCCTTTGGGGTTTGCCGCTTCACTTCTTCCAGCAATGAGCGCGCTCGCCGAACATGATAAAAAAGCGCTTGCACGAACATTTGTTAAATCATCATTATATCTTTTTTTTATTGCGCTACCGGTCGCGTTTGGGATTGCAGGACTTGCTGATCGTATTATCCCCGAGGTGTTTGGCGCAGCATATCAAGATTCGGTGCGTGCGCAACGCTTACTTGTTCTTTCGCTTATTTTTATTTTTTGTAATTTTCCTATTGGGTCGTTTCTCGTTGCGGTGCGCCGGCAATCATTAAATACGACATTGTTGGGAGTGGCAATGCTTACCAATATTATCGTAAACGTGCTGCTCATCCCGCGGTTTGGTATCATGGGGCCTGCCGTCGCGTCACTCGTTGCTAACGCATTATTGTTTTCACTTGGGTTCTTTTTTGTGGCGCGATCCATTGCTCTTCCGTATGACGATATACTGCATGGGTTGGCGAAAGCGCTTGTCGCGGGGAGTGTCATGGTTGCGACGGTGATGGCGACGAAGACATTACTTCCGCTTCTTCTCGTTATTGCAGCTGGAGCGATCGTGTATGGTGCGTGTCTTTTACTTCTTCGCGCAGTGACGATTGACGAGTTTCGCCAGATGATTATTTCATTGAAATATGCGAAAGATACTTCTCCTGACACTGGAGTTTCCTCCTGATCGCGGCGGAGTGGCGCGGTACTATGGCGGGATTGTAGATGCAATGCCGTCGGATTCAGTTGTTGTTTTGCGCGCGAGGCTCTCACGCTGGATCTGGCCGCATTGGCTGCCACTTCTTTGGAAAGTCTTTTGGAAAATTTACAGAGATCGTATCTCCGAAGTTTGGGTTGGGCATTTGTTACCCCTCGGCACTGTTATATACGTATTGAAAATTGTTACATGTTACATGTTACATGTTACATGTTTCATTCACGGCTACGATCTTCTGCTCACGGAGAGGCATTGGCGCAAACGCATATTGGCACGGCGTATTCTCGAAGGCGCCAACCGTATCGTGACGAATAGTGCATACGGGAAAAGCTTAGTTGTCGCGCGCGGAATTCCTCAAGCGAAGGTAGTGATTGTCTATCCCTGTCCCATATTTATTCCCCCTCTTAGCATAAGAGGGGGTGAGGGGGAGTTACGTAAACGTTATCATCTCGAAGGAAAGAAAATTTTATTGACCGTGGCGCGGTTGGTCGAAAGAAAGGGGGTTGATCTTGTGTTGGAGGCTTTGCGATACCTGCACGAAACTAAGTTTAGTGCAATGGAGAATGTAGTGTACGTGATTGTTGGCGACGGGCCGGAGCGAAAGAATTATGAATTAGGAATTATAAATTATGAATTACCGGTTTTGTTTGTCGGCGCGGTGAGTGACAACGAACTCGCCGCGTGGTACGAAGCATGCGACGTATTTATCATGACTCCACGAAAGATTGGGCCGGATGTTGAGGGATTCGGGCTTGTGTATCTCGAGGCGAATGCGTTTGGAAAACCAGTGATTGGTTCGCGTACGGGTGGAGTGCCCGAGGCGGTTATTGACGGCGAGACGGGGTTGTTGGTGGACGAGAGCGATGTAGATGGTATTGCGAATGCGATTCAACGATTATTTTCAGATGACGCATTTCGGAAAAAACTTGGGGAGCAAGGGAAGGCGCGCGTGGAGCGGGAATTTCAGTGGCAGCAAGAAGTGAGAAAACTTCTTTCCCCAGACTTAGTCTAGGACAAGATAGTTCAAAAGTAGATTATGTCAAGTCTTATCAGCATTATCATTCCAACCTACAATCATCGCACAGCGCTTGAAAAATGCCTGGCGAGTATTGCCGCGCAGACGTTTAAAGATTTTGAGGTGATTGTGGTGGATGACGGTTCGACGGATGGAACGTATAACTCCCTCCTTCTCCCCCTTAGTTTAAGGGGGAGTGACCTGCCTGCCGGTCAGGCAGGGAGGGGGTTACAAGTATTGCGCCATGAAAAAAACCGCGGTGCTCCCGCGGCGCGGAATACGGGGTTGCAAAAAGCAAAAGGCGAGTACCTCCTCTTCTGCGACGCGGATGTCGTGATGCGCTCGGACATGCTGCAAAAAATGTACGACGCATTGCAAATGCATCCTGAAGCATCGTACGCATATTCATCCTTTAAATTCGGCTGGAAAACGTTTCGTCTCTTGCCGTTTGATGGCGAAAAATTAAAACGCATGCCCTACATCCACTCAACGTCGCTCATCCGTCGCGCGCATTTTCCGAAAGTAGGCTGGGACGAATCACTAAAACGTCTGCAAGATTGGGATCTATTTTTAACGATGCTGGAAGAAGGACATACGGGCGCGTGGATTCCTGATATACTCTTTACT
>CAYHPG010000043.1:0-7208 GCA_964358625.1 uncultured Gammaproteobacteria bacterium | reverse complement strand
TCAGCGATGTCCTGGATAAAAAAGAATGTGCCCGAGATTTTTGTTTCCTCGAGGAGCTTAAGAATCCATGAGATAGCTTCTTCTATTTTGCTTGATCTCTTATATTGTTGATCATCTTGAATGTTGACCAATTTTGTAGAGGTGAACCATTCCTCGACATCAACCGTGAAAAAAAAATAGGGCTCTCGCGTCATATCAATGAAATACGTCAACTCTTTTTTTATTGGAAGGGTCGGCGAATAGATCGTGTAGAGCTATTTCTCGCACAAGGCTTTCTACTTTATCCATGATGCGGCGGTTGGTAACATAATTGTGAAATGTCAGTATAAAAATGATCACAAAGGCAATGATCATGATAAGATCCATGGGACGCTGCAAGCCGAGATGTCCTACAATAGGACTCATGATACGCGGGAATATTGTAACAGTAAGAAATGCTAACCAAATAGTGAGCCAAAAAAGTAGCTCCTTTTTGCTAAAATGCGTCCGCTTGTAGTAGAGATATGTGAAATGGATTGCCGCGAGTGCGACGAGAACGCCGACGAATTGAATAGTGATCATGTTCGGAAGTAAATTAAGCGTGTAAGTTTAGAGAGTAATTCGCCAAATAAGCATTTGTCCCAACAGTTTGAGACCGTGGAGCATATGAACGCCTTTGGCAGTATCGTGATAGACGGTCGGAATGATATATTCTCCGTGGTGAAGTCCGTTGCGGCCGGCTTTGAGTGCCATTTCAATTTCACCAGAGTAATCCCGTTTTGACCATGCAATTCTGGGCAGTACTTCTGTCCGGAGCGCTCGGAATCCGCACCATATGTCTTGAAGTTTTATATTGAACAGAAGTGCAGCGACATGATTGAGCGTTTGGTTGCCGAGGCGGCGAATAAGTGGCATACGATCGCCGCCTTCGCGCACGCTGAAGACGACATCGAGTTTTTCTTTTTTCAGATAATCAATCATTGCAGGGATATGTTCAGGAGGATGTTGTCCATCGGCGTCGAGCATGACGATAATGTCAGTGTCTAATCGCCGTGCGGCTTCACAGCCGGTTTTAAGCGTGGATCCTTTTCCAAGATTGACGCGATGACGGAGGACTGTGAGTTTTTGATTTACAATGTGTTGCAGCGTGTCGTATGTCGTGTCTTGTGATCCATCATCAATGACGATAACGCGATCTACATGGGGGAGTGTTCGCTCCACAGTATTAACAATGCGTTTTGCTTCATTATATGCAGGGATAATAGCGCTAACCATGTTTATACCATTCAATTGTTTTTTGGAGACCGTCACGAAGAGAAGTGCTCGGACGAAAGTTCAAGAGGCGGCGCATTTTGCTCACATCAGGAAATCGGTGCTTGACATCATCACGTGCGGACGTGAATTCCGGTGTGATTTTTTTATCCATGTGAGTGAGATGAATTGTTTCTTCTGCGAGATCAAGAATAGTTGTTGGTTTTCCCGTACCAACATTAATGATTTCACCATTTGTTGTATCGGACTCGAATGCGCGGATTGCCGCTTCAATATTATCGTCAATATAGACAAAATCTCTTGTTTGCACTCCATCGCCAAAAATGATCGGCGCTTGTTCGGCGAGTGCTTTCTTTATAAAGATGCCTACAACGAATCCGTAGTCGCTCGATTCTTGGCGTGGACCGTACACATTAAAAAAGCGGAGTGCGCATCCGGGGAGCGCATGCGTTTTCCAATACGCCTCGATCATTTTTTCTCCATATAATTTTACTATTGCGTATGGAAGGGTAGCGTTAATGTGTCCATTTTCGCGCTCGGGGATTTCTACAGGCTCTCCATATACTTCAGAGCTTGACGCAAACACGATTTTTGGTTTTCCGTGTGTGAGTGCGGCATCCATAATATGTTTTATTCCTTCAACGTCTTTTAAGACGTGTATAGGATTTTCCATGGTTCGTTTCACGCCGACGGTTGCCGCATAATGAAAAACACCCGCGAATGTGTGTTCGTGAAAGATCGCCTCAACAGTTGCGTGATCATTGACATCACCCTCGACGCACATCATTTTGTCTTGCAGGTGGGCAATATTCTTTCGGGTCCCTGTACTAAAATTATCAAGGCAGACGACCTGATGACTGCGTTCAATCAACGCTTCACAAAGATGGCTTCCAATAAATCCGGCTCCTCCTGTGACAAGTAGAGTAGACATAATACTGTGGAATCTTATATACTGGGCTAAGTTGTACGGATTCTCTCAGTCTACCATAGCCGGTCTATTTTTTCCACTCCTTGCCCGAATCTGAGCGTCTTCCTAAGGAAAGGAGGAAACCACTCTATTTTCTCTAATTTATCGATCTTTAGCGGCTTGGTTCATAAAGAGCACTTCTCGTGCAGTGAGAATAAATCGGGAGCTTAATGGTGAAGAGAGTGTATCCATACTTGTATGTTTCGTACTTCCAAAAATTTTTTCAAGGCAATTCTCGAGATTAACGATGCAAGTTTCGGATTCTATCTCTTTACGGTAGCAATATTTTTTTTAATGAAACGGTATGTGCCGGAGCTTATTGCATCATTGAAGATCCCATTTGAAAATTTTATTCTATTTCTCTGTATCAGTGCGATTTTGAAGATTGTAGAACGTTTTCAAGATATTGTTCTTTTTTTTACAAAATTGCAGGGCACATTGATACGGCGTGTGATACAATTACACGGTACGGAAAGAGGTGCTTTGCATAAGGAAGCCTTGAATGTTCAAAAAAGCCCTATAGGAGCGTTTTTTATTGATCGATACGGAAGAGCAACTCGCGCAGTTGTTTCGTTCATCCTTTTCGAAAAGATTCGGTACGGCATCTTACGCCTTGCCCAATTTATTGTTCAAAGGATGCTTATTTTTTTTCAAATCGTCGCATGGGTAACCAATCAAGGAATTACCATTTTCTATCGCAATTTTGTGCAGGTAGTCCTTTGGGGCGTGAACTGGCTTATGGAATTAGCGGAGTTCATTGAGCGTAGATGGGTTCGTGCCCGTTCGCCATTACAGTTATTTCCCGTGGTAGTTGGGCACTTATTTCCTTTGAGTATTATCTTTTGTCTGCTCTTAATTTTTTTGCAAGGGGGCACTCTTTATTCAGATAGTCTTACGAAATGGATAGGTGGCGCGCTTGGCATTACAATGTTCCTCTGTCTTTTATGGCTTGCCTCTTTCCGGTATATTGGACAAGAAAGGGGCGAGTCTTTTCAGATTCCCGGATATTCTTTACGTTTTAGCACGGGATTAGGAGCGGGAGTTTCCGCTCTTGCAGGTTTGGTTATCTACCAGTACACTGATGCTATATTATTCTTTAAGCTTGTAGTTACGATTTTGGGTACGCTTTTGATTTTTGGGGTTTCCTCCCTGTTATTATCTTATGGCGAGCAACACTAAAATGGCAGATCGACAGATGCTTATGATGGGAGGGATTATACTTATTATTCTCGCGATTGCATTTGGTATCGCGCGCGTATGGTTTGTTCCGTTCCAAGCATTCCGAATTGTATTTGGCACACTGTTTACCGTATTTCTGCCCGGGTTTATTTTGAGCTATATCTTTTTTCCCGAGACTACTTCGATTACGCGCTTTGAAGATTCTACTCCCGTGTCGTCAGAATCAGATGCACTGCCCGGACTTGACTGGATTGAGCGGATTACCTTGGCGTTTGCGCTTTCGCTTTCGGTAGTGCCTCTTGTAATTTATATTTCAAATCGTTTGGGGTTGCCTATTACCACGATTACGGTAATGGGGCTTACTGCAGGGGTTGTGGTAGCCAGTGTCGCGGTACTTTTTATAAAATCGTACAAGTAGGTTATTAAGTCTTTTTTAACATTGCCATTCTTTAATATGCGATTCAATCGCATTTTTTTTACTCTTGTCTATCTTGGAGTAATTGTTTTAGCAACTTCGACTGCAATTGCCTGGTGGTATCGGATGAGTTTCTGGTTATTTGCGGTTTTTTTGTTTTGGATTACCATATTTTTTGATGGAAAAGAAGAACCTGAGAAAATTTCACGAAAGTTTTATCTTACTTTTTTTTATTTTACGCTGGCAACGATCATTTTGGTGCGGCTCATACCATTTTTGCATTTTGGAGAAGCGCCTCTTGGATATGACACGGGAATTTATCGCCGCTCGTTCGAGCGCTACCTTGTGGATCCTCAGGAAGGGGTCCGCCCTCTTGGTATTGTGGTGCAGATACTCTATGCCTCAGGATTTTCAATTAATGCGATTATGCACGGGTTTCTTGTGATGCTGAATCTTTTCTTAGGACTGTCCCTTTATGGGTTATCTCGTACGATTTTTCGCAGTCCTATGGCGGGACTTGCCGCATTGTTTATTTTTGCGGTCTCGATCTCTCAATATGAAGCATATATATGGATGTTCTATCGGATGATGATATCAATTACGCTGTTTGTGGTAAGCAGTATGCTGGTAATGCGTGGTTCATGGGCCGCGATCGTGGTCGGTGGATTTGCAGGTGCACTCCACCCCGCCACGTTCCTTGTGTTTGGTCTTGCATATATTCTCTATACCTTGATTATGATCGCGCGTATGATCATGTTCCACTTAAAAGATCCGCGACTGATATATCTCCTTGGAGTGGGAGCGGGAATGCTTGTAGTAGCAGTATTTGCAAATTTTCCAGAGTTTCGTTATGAGATGCACTATCTTGTGAATGAGAAACTTCGCATCCCAACAGGAAGCCATTATTTGAGTAGCGAACTCTCGGGTCTTTATCTTAATTTTAGGGGTTTTCGTTTTAGTACTTTATTTTATTTACCATTTGCGGTTTTAGGGCTTGGGTCAATTGTGTATCAGCTCCCTCGTATCTGGAAAAGCAGAGAAACCCCCCCGGTTCTTTTTTTACTGAGTATCCTTGCAGTTTCGTTTATCCTGATTGTGGGGCGTATGATATTTTATGAACGATACCTTATTATTCTCGATTTGGTTATTATTCTCCTTGCCTCTTTTTCGCTTTCGAGATTTATTTCCTGCTGCAAAATATATGGAAAGGGAGGGGGAGTTCTTGTATCGCTTTTTCTTTGCGGTTTTGCAGGAGTGATTATTTTTTATAGCACAACCCGCACTTCATGGATCTCTCCCTCTGAGCTTCAAGAGCTCAAATCAACATCGGAGCGCTTTGAATCCAATGCTTACGGTATGGCTACCGATGCCTACTACACGCCGTGGGTCTATGGATACATGACGCGACGCACCATCGCGCCTGGTTATTTCATTAACTATTGGTCACTTGAGGAGTGGGAACGGTTTTGGTATAAAGGAACTGATGATGAACGCCGAGAGCTTCTTTCCCGCTATGGCAATGATCCTATTTATATTTTTGTAGGGGCGAAACAGAAGGAGAATAAACCGATGAGAGAATTCTTATCTCAATACAGCACACCGGTGAGCGAGCATGTGTGGAAATATGAAGCACGGTAATATTTTATCGTATGGACAATTCAGGTAAGATACGTCGCATTACGCAGACTGTCCTCGAGATTAATGATACGAGTTTTTTCTGGTATGTTTTTTTATTTATCACGATGGTTGTCATCAATGCGTTATCAAGCGGTTTGTTAACTCGCGGAGGGCTGTCATTCGGGTCGGTGTTTATATTTTTAGTATGTAGTGGAGTTGTGAAAGTGCTTTATCGTATTGATGCAATAATGCATAGAGTACACGCAATGAGGACGACTATGGCAGAAGGGCGATTGGCTATCCATTTCATCGCGTATCTTCTTGTAAAAGTTGAACAGTTATTACAGTACGTAAAGGCGCAGATTCTCCATAGTCGGTCGTTTATTCTAGAGTTACCACAATTAGCACGGCAGGCGTTCTCGTGGCTTCTTTTGGTATACATTGCATTGCTTTTCGTCGAAGAGCTCGAGAAGGGATGGGTTTCGGGGCATTTGTATGTGAACATGAATATACTTTTTTTCTTTGTAATTCTTCTTGGGGTTGTTGCTTTTTTTATGAATCGAGGAGAGGAGTCCGTATCGCCAGAGACGTATGTGATACCAATAGAAAGACGCGAATGGAGTAATTATGTTTTTACCGCTATACTGGGGTGTGGTGGAGGGTTCCTTACGTATCTGAAGCTTCAGGAATTTGGTTGGTTGGGAGGGGGGGTAGCACTTTTATCAGCGGTGATTATTTCATTGTTTGCAATCATTGTTTTAAAAGAGGACGTATATGTTTCATAAAACAGAAAAAATTGTTTTCATTTCGGTATTTGTCATCTTACTCTTACTTTCAGTAGTTCTGACTTTTTGGTTACCACTCTTGCAGGCGTTTCGACTTGTTTTTGGTATCGTATTTTTGTTATTCGTTCCTGGGTTTTTTGTCATCGAAGTTGCGTTTCCGCGATCGTCGTACGATGAACAACGGCAACTCGACTGGATTGAACGAATAACCTTGTCGTTCGCGCTCTCTATTTCTGTTGTTCCATTGATTGTGTTTTTCCTAAATAAAGCGGGGATTGCGATAACTGCATTAAATATTTTTCTTGAAGTTACTGGATTCATTTTTGTATTAGGAATAATAATAGCCCTTCAACATCTTTGGGGGAAGAGGCCTCCTTCTGCGGTGAAATAATTTTTGGATAACTAGAGAGCCTTGATACTTTTAACGAACGTTGATTTGCTGTTGATCAGAAGCTACAAAGTGATCCGGAATATTTTCGCGTGCTCTTTCTGCCGTGGCACCAGTATATCTATTTAAAATTCGCGCGTACCGTGATTGCCAATCCCGCGGAACGTTTTTTCCATAAGCCGACGATTGCAGGGGACAATATGGAGTTTGGTCCGATCTATACGCAAAGTACGCGTCCAGAGTCGAAATATATTGAGCAAAAAATAATCCAGCGAGGAAAGGATTTCGTCAACACAGAAGGGAAGGGGACAGTAAGTCTCGGCGAGACGCTCCTTCCGCTCAAGATCAAATACGTCATCATGGCGAAAGACTCGGATTTTTTTAATTACACCTACGTGCCGAATTCTCCGGACATGAAACTCGTCTATGACTCGCCGGAGCTTGCGGTGTATGAGAACCTGCTGTTTGGCGAACGGTTGGGAGCAGGGTATTGACAAAATCCGTTTCCGAAGATATACTATTATAGTATATTATGAGAAACAAAAACGAACCAAAAATTAGACGGATAATTTCATTGTCAGAACACTTGACATATTTACGACTTGA
>CAYHPG010000042.1:0-7250 GCA_964358625.1 uncultured Gammaproteobacteria bacterium | reverse complement strand
AGAACAAAATATGGTGGGGGTTGCTGTCGGTCTTGCGATGGAGGGGAAGATTCCGTTTGTCTCGAGTTATGCAGTATTTTCTCCCGGACGAAATTGGGACCAGATTCGCGTGAATGTGTGTTATAACAATGCCAATGTGAAAATTGCAGGCGCGCATGCGGGAATTTCTGTCGGTCCGGACGGCGCAACGCATCAAGCACTTGAAGACATTGCCATCACGCGCGTGCTTCCCGGGATGACCGTGCTTGTGCCGTGTGACGTCCATGAAGCGCGTAAAGCAACGCTTGCTGCAGCAAATCATAAAGGTCCCGTTTATATCCGTTTTGCGCGCGAAAAGACGCCAGTGATCACAACAGAAAAAACACCGTTCGAGATTGGCAAAGCGTACGTCGCGCGAGAAGGGAAGGATGTAACGGTAATTGCGTGCGGGCCATTACTCTACGAAGCGCTTATGGCGGCAGAGATATTGAGCAAAAAAATTTACAGAGATCGTATCTCTGTAAATTTACAGAGATATGATCTCCCCGTATCGGTCGAGATTATCAACTGTCCGACGGTGAAACCTCTTGATCGCAAGACGATCGTTGCATCAGTAAAAAAGACCGGCGCAGTCGTGACGGTGGAAGAACACCAAGTAACCGGCGGTCTTGGTGGCGCCGTCTGCGAAGCGCTTGCGGAAGAATATCCGGTGCCCGTTATTCGCGTCGGCATGCGCGATATGTTCGGCGAATCAGGCGAACCGGATGAACTCCTCACAAAGTATGGTATGAAGGCAAAGGATATTGTGATGGCGGTACAAAAAGTATTAAAGAAAAAACGATGACCTACGATCTCGTTTCTGTCGGTGACATTAAACTCGACACGTTTGTTGTGCTTGAAAGCGCAAGTATTCAGTGTGAACTAAAAGAACGTGAATGTTTGCTATGTCTTCCGTATGGGGCGAAACTTACCGTAAAAACATTTGAGCCGCAAATGGCGGGGAGTGCGCCGAATGTTGCGGTGGGACTCCGACGACTTGGGCTCAAAACTGCTGTTGCATCTATTGTTGGTCACGATGCAACCGCGCATCTCGCACAACAGGAATTAAAGAAAGAGCGTGTGGGACGTGATTACATTCAAGAAGATCGAAAGGCGAAAAGCAGTTTTTCTATTGTGCTTCTGTATCGTGGCGAGCGGACGATGCTCACCTCGCACTCACCGCATCACTATCGTCTGACGCGATGTCCGCCAACAAAATGGATCTATGTTTCAGAACTCGGTGATGATTATCAAGATCTTTATCAAGATGTTGTTGCACACGTAAAAAGTAAAAAAATAAAACTCGCATTGAATCCCGGCACAGTGCAAATTCGTGCGGGGGCAAGGAAGTTAACGTCGATACTTAAACAAACAGAAGTGCTTTTCGTTAATAAAGAGGAAGGGCATTTGTTGTTACGCGAGGAAGACCATTTTGATATGCCGCGACTCATCAGGACGCTTTGGAAAGCAGGTCCTTCGACGGTCGTATTGACCGATGGAGCGCGCGGCGCGTATGCTTTTGATGGTGGCAGTATTTATACCGTTGGTTCTTTTCCAGCGCATAAATTGGAGACAACGGGGGCAGGCGATAGTTTCGCTGCTGCATTCATGGCATCGCGTATTCACGGGAAGGATTTGCAAGAGGGGTTGCGATGGGGTGCGGTAAATTCTGCTTCGGTTATTTCTATCGTTGGGCCGCAACCTGGGCTTTTGCACCGTGCGGAAATTGAACGACGATTAAAAGCGCATCCCGAATTTAAAACGCGAGAAATCAAATGAAATACGACATTATTACCATCGGTTCCGCAACGCAGGATGTTTTTTTGACGAGCAAGGATTATCAGCTTATCCCCTCAAAGAAATTTTCGACCGGAGTGGGGGAGTGCTTTGCGTTTGGGTCGAAGGTTGAAGTAAAGAATATTTTTTTAGACACGGGCGGTGGCGGCACGAACACTGCGGCGACTTTTGCGCATCTTGGTTTGAAAACTGCATGCCTTACGCGCGTCGGGGATGATACGGCGGGACGCGAGATTCATGCCGTGTTGCGCAAACATGGTGTTGCAACTGAACTACTGATCACGACAACAAAAGAACATACAGCGTATTCCAGTATTCTGTTATCTGCGAGAGGGGAGCGTACGGTGTTGGTGTATCGTGGCGCGTCAGCGCATTTTTCTTCTACAGAAATCTCTTGGAAAAAGCTGCGAGCGCGATGGTTATATATAAGTTCCGTTGGCGGCAACATCGCATTTCTTAAAACACTGTTTGCCTTTGCGAAAAAAGAAGGTATCGCTATTGCATGGAATCCAGGAGGAGGGGAGCTCGCGTATGGTCTTAAAAGGCTCGCTCCGTTCATTAAACAAAGCGCTATTCTGATTGTGAATCGCGAAGAAGCAACGCAGCTTTTTGGCGCTTTACCCCCTCTTAAGATAAGAGGGGGTGAGGGGGAGTTACAAAGGGTGAGGCCATGTATCTTCGCGATTACCGACGGCGCAAAGGGCGCGTTTGTCTATGCAGACGGGCAAGAATGGTATGCGCCATCGAGCGGACACAAAGCCGTGAATACGACGGGCGCTGGTGACGCGTTTGGTTCCGCGTTTGTCGCGGGGATTATGAAAGGGCTTGCGACTGCTGATGCGCTTCGTCTTGGGATTTTGAATTCCGGTCTTGTCGTAACGAAAATGGGTGCGAAGAATGGAATCTTAAAACGGATGCCGTCGCTTTCCCTATTACGAAAACTTCCCATTAAAAAACCTTCTTGAGTCTATAATTTTTTTGTCATCCTGAGCCCGGCGAAGGATCTCTGCCCACCGGCAGACGGGTAGATTCTTCGGCAGCGCCTCAGAATGACAGCGTATATGTACACAATCTTCGTTACTCGTAAAATTCCAGACGCAGGATTGAAACTTTTGTGCGCGAAAAAGAACTTTCGTGTGCGCGTGAGTCCACATGACCGCGTACTCGCAAAGGAAGAGTTGAAAAAAGCAGTGAAAGGGGTAGATGCGATACTTTCTTTATTGACCGACAAGATTGACGGTGATGTCTTGGACGCCGCGGGATCGAAATTGAAGGTCGTCGCGAACTACGCTGTTGGTTTTGATAATATTGATCTTGATGCCGCGAAGAAACGCGGGGTCATAGTAACGAACACACCGGGCGATCTTGTGACGGAGGCCGTTGCCGAGCATACGTTTGCACTCATTATGGCGCTTGCGCATCGTATTGCCGAGTCAGATGCTTTTACGAAACAGGGGAAATACAAAGGATGGGAACCGATGCTCCTTACCGGAACGCTTCTTTTAGGAAAAACGCTTGGCGTTGTTGGCTTGGGACGTATTGGTATTGGGGTCGCGCGACGAGCAGTAAAAGGGATGGGTATGAAGGTTGTCTATTTTGATCAGCGGCGTAACGAAGATTTTGAGAAAGAGTATGGAGCAAAATATATGCGAACGCTCGATGCACTTTTAAAAATATCTGACGTCGTTTCTCTCCATGTGCCATTACTTCCATCTACACGCCATTTGATCAGCACGAAGCAGTTTGCAAAGATGAAGACGACGGCATTCCTCGTGAATACCGCGCGTGGGCCGGTTGTTGACGAGAAGGCGCTTCTTCAAGCACTTACCAAGAAAAAAATTGCTGGCGCAGCACTCGACGTTTTTGAATGTGAGCCCGCAATTGATTGCGATCTTACCGATCATCTTGAGCTCAAAAAGATGCCGAATGTTATTCTCACTCCTCACACGGCATCTGCGTCAAAAGAAGCACGTGACCAAATGGCAGAGCTCGCTGCGCAAAATATTATTGCAGTTTTAGGCGGTAAAGCGCCCTTACACCCAGCCAAATGACCTTTCTTCATCATTTTTCGTTCTCAAAAAATAAACCGTTTGCAAAAAATGTTGTGAATGGTATCTTTTGGATTTTCGTTCTTTTTGGCGTCTATCTTTTGCTTCTCGCAAACGAAACATTCTGGGTGTATCCTCGCTTCCAAGGCGTTATTGCATTTGTATCTGCCTTTTTTATCGTGCTCCCATTTTTTATCTATCAGAAGACGAGACTTCGAGAATGGTATCGTGAACACTTTGTCTATGCTTCAGAAATGCTTATTGCTTTCCCGTTAAGTTTAAATGGCCTTGGAGCAGTATTATTTTTTGACAGTGCATGGGGATTTGATTCGTTTATGCATTTCACGAATTCTTTTCTTGCTGCATTGCTTATCTTTCTTGTCCTTGGGGCATTCTGGAAAACGAATACAATGACGACGCGAATCGTTTTGTATTTTATCGCGGTTGCAGGGGCATTTGTGGCGGGCGTTCTTATGGAAGGATGGGAACGATTTTCCGATATATTTTTTCAAACACGAACGTGGGGAGAATTTGGGCAAGATCCATGGTATGACACAACGATTGACCTCCTTTATGATGCGCTTGGCGTTGGTGGTGGTGCATTCGTCATTTTCTTTTGGGGGAAACAGTGGCTTTCACATCTGCGACGTGTATCGCCGAGACTGCAAAAAATCGCGCGCGAGCAATTATCTGTTGGAAAAGAAAAATTACAGGCGTTGAAAGTCAAGGGAGTTGCCCAGATCGATAAAACAAAAGAGCGCCTTCGCAGACGCTCAAGAAAGTTTGTTAATGTGAAGGGTGCTATCTCGTAGCAACCGGTACAACATTCACGACCGTTTTCCACGCGCGTGTCCCATCGAAGCGCGTTCTTTTTTTGTGTGTAAAGTGGACAATGCCTGGATGTAGCGCAAAAAGCGTGTCGTCGGTTGCGCGACGTACGTTCTTCCCTTGCAAATATTTTGTTCCCCGTTGACGAATAATAATTGCGCCGGATTTTGCGAACTGACCGTCGTTCAATTTTACGCCGAGATATTGTGGTTGGGAATCGCGGCCTAAACTGGTAGAACCACCTGCTTTTTTATGTGCCATAGATAAAGCGTTTAGCGTTTAAGGTATAGGGTATAGGCTAACGTTTTTCAGCTTTCTTGTCAAATTGAATACTATCCGTTACACTAGAGCAATACATTTCCACAAGTTTTTCTATGGCTTTTGCCTCAAAAAAACGCAGCTATTTGGTTGTTTTTTTTCTACTTCTCGCAGGAATCGTAGCAGGGTTTTATGATGCCGCAGAATATATCCCCTTTTCGTTTCCTTTAAAAGAGAATTTCAAGGCACGTCCGTTTCATCTTGGTCTTGATCTTGTTGGCGGAACGCACCTTGTGTATGAGGCAGATACGAAAGCGATTCCTTCTTCGGATCGGGGAGATGCGTTGGAAGGCGTTCGTGATGTGATTGAACGCCGCGTGAATTCTCTTGGCGTTTCTGAACCGGTAATACAAGTAGCGCGCGTCGGAGATACATGGCGTGTTGTTGCTGACCTTGCGGGAGTGAAAGAAGTGAAAGAGGCGATCCGCTTGATTGGTGAAACACCTATTCTTGAATTTAAGGAATTGAATAATGATCCTCCGCCACCACTTGACGTCGAGCAAAAGAAAAAAATACAAGAAAATAATCTGAAGGCAAAGAAAAGTGCCGAAGAAATACTTACAACACTCAAGCTTGGGAAGACTGATTTTCTTGCACTCGCAAAAGAAAAATCGGAAGATGTTGAGTCAAAAGAAAAGGGTGGAGACATTGGCTTTGTTCGAAGCGACACGTCTGGAAAAGAGGTGCTGTTTACTGCCGCACAGAAAGTGGGGGTAGGAAAACTCGTTTCTACCGTTGTAGAGACCGATGCAGGATACCATGTGGTGCGCGTTGAAGAAGCAGGAAATGATCCAGAAGTGCAGGCACGTCATATCCTTATTTGTTATAAAGGCGCGTCGCGCTGTGAAAAGGAGACGTCAAAAGAAGATGCAAAGAAGCAAATAGATGAGCTCAAAAAACAAGCAACTCCAGAGAATTTTCTAGAACTTGCAAAAAAGAATTCGACAGAGCCGGGCGCTGATGCAAGTGGGGGAGACCTTGGATGGTTTCCGCGTGGCAGAATGGTCAAAGCATTTGAAGATTCGGTTTTTACCTTGAAGAAAAGCACTATTTCCGATGTTGTTGAAACTGAATTTGGGTATCACATTATTTTAAAATCAGACGAACGCAGCGTGCCAACATTGCATCTTCGTCACATTCTTTTCAAAAAACTTCAAGAAACAGATGTACGGGGGGCACCTGATCAGTGGAAGAATACCGCGCTTTCCGGAAAGCAATTAACGCGCGCACAACTTGAATTTGATCCGAACACATCGAGTCCTAACATCGGAATAGAGTTTAGTGAAGAGGGCGCAAAACTTTTTGAAGAAATTACCGGACGCAACATTGATAAACCTGTTGCGATTTTCCTTGATAAGAATCCGATTAGCGTCCCGCGTGTGCAGCAAAAAATTAGCGGGGGAAAAGCGGTGATCACCGGTCAATTCACGATTGATGAAGCGCAGCTCCTTGCGCGTCGTTTGAATGCAGGGGCATTGCCCGTACCGATTACGCTTATGAGTCAATCTACGATCGGCCCAACCCTCGGGCACATTTCACTGCTTGCAAGCGTACGCGCTGGCCTTATTGCTTTGCTGCTTGTCGCACTTTTCATGATTGTTTTTTATCGATTGCCCGGACTTATTGCAGTGATTGCACTTTGTTTTTATACGGCGTTTCTTCTTGCGCTCTTCCGTCTCATTCCCGTAACGATGACACTCTCCGGTATTGCGGGGTTTATTCTTTCACTTGGCATGGCGGTTGATGCGAACATTCTTATTTTTGAACGTATGCGCGAGGAACTACGCTCGGGAAAGCCAATACTTTCAAGCATTGACGAAGCGTTTAAACGCGCATGGCCGTCGATTCGTGATGGGAATATCACCACCCTTCTTGCATCCGCTATTCTCTTTTGGTTTAGCACCAGTCTTATTCGTGGGTTTGCGCTTGTTCTTGGTCTTGGGGTACTTATGAGTATGTTCTCTGCGCTCACTATTACACGGCATTTACTTCGTAGTATTGCATCACAACGTATTCCTCATTGGCTTCTATAAATATATGACCATTCGTGTTGTCCGTTATCGCGTATTTTGGTATATTGTCTCACTTCTTCTTGCGGGAGGGTCCCTTGTGAGCTTTTTTACGTATGGGCTTCGTCCAAGTATTGATTTTACTGGAGGATCGCTCCTCGGTGTTACGTGGAATGAAGTACGGCCAACAACCGAATCCCTCCAAACTGTTTTGAAAGAGCAAGGATTGAAC
>CAYHPG010000041.1:0-7545 GCA_964358625.1 uncultured Gammaproteobacteria bacterium | reverse complement strand
AAGAGGTTTTGCAACCCTTGTTTCCATCACGTATCTTGGATAGCGTGGAAAGCAAGCGAGCTTTATGCAACTTGATTGATTCTCACGATCTCCGCGAACTTATCAGTAGTGACGATCTCATTTCTATGATTTTTGCAGAGCAAGCAACGATAGGAATGGAGGTTCATCCGTCATGGGAAAAGGAAGTGGAGTTTCAGGTAGTGATTGGTGAGCATTGCGCAACAATCGCATACTCGAGACAATGCTTCAGTAAGTGGCTTCAGGATTGACTGATCTGCTCAAGCGCTTGCAGGTCGGCCAGAGATTATCTTTGTGGCGTGTCTCAATGAAAGATGCGCCACCTTTTTTTTTGAATGATTTCGCGATATAGTAGATGATATGCAGAATGTTGCCAGTGTCACCCCTTCGTTGAGAATGATGAGATGTGCTGCGGTTTTGTTTTTTTGTACAACGTCTTTTTTTGCAGTAGCGTGGGGGCGGACGCACTTGCCTTCTCCCGATGAGACGGCGAATGCGTTTTTTATACGGCAGTATGTGCAGACCGGAAGTTTTCGCGTTGCGGAGCCGTTGAATGTTGTTGCGGAGGATATTGTGCATCCGCGCGCGGTGCAAATTGTTCAGCATGATCTTGCGCCCGGAAGTTTTTTGGGGATGCTTCTTTTGTATGGATGGATTGCAAAGATCGTGGGACTCTGGATCGTGCCGCTGTTGACGCCGATATTTGCAACGATCGCATCATTCTTTTTTTACAAGCTCATTCGATTGATCTTCGATGAGCGCATTGCGCGCTGGTCATTTTTTTTACTGCTCATTCATCCGGCATGGATCTACTATACCGCGCGATCCATGTTTCCAAACGTCCTCTTTCTATCGCTCTTGATTATCGGTATTTATTATTTGGTCAAATGTCAAATGTCAAATGTCAAATGTTTTCTCGCTTCACTCCTCATCGGCCTTGCCCTTACTGTCCGTACATCGGAAGCGCCGTGGGTGCTTGGTGAGCTTTTCCTTTTGTACTTTTTATTTTTGCGCAAAATACGGCAAAACCGCGAAAAACTACATTATACAGAACTCGTGCCTAGGTATCAGTTTGGTATAATGCGTTTTTTGGTTTTTTTAGTGGGGTTGGTGATCGCATTTTTGCCGATTTTCTATTACAACAATGATCTTTACGGGCATCCGTTCTATAATGGCTACTCGCAAATTGATAGCGAAGCAGTTCCTGCTGCATTTGCATGGCATTTTCAGTCGCGATTTCTTTCGACAATTTTTTCTCTCATTTTGCCATTTGGCATAAAACCGTTTGTGCTGTTGCAGAATGCGTATCAGTATCTTGTGTGGTTTTTTTGGTGGTTTGCGATTCCGAGTATTTTGGGGATTGTGTTTGGTATTCGTCATAACCACCAGCATATTCCCCTTAACCCCACCCTTCCTCCCCTTACATTAAGGGGAGGTGAGGAGGGGTTATGGGAAAGGGGATTATGTATGTTTTTATCTTTCTATGTTTTTATGCTTACATGGTTACTGCTTTACTACGGTAGCTGGCAGTTTCGCGATTCGACGCTTCTTGGCGCAACGCTCGGTACCTCCTTTACTCGTTACTGGCTTCCTGTTTTTGTATTCGGTATACCGTTCGCGGTGTATGCTTTGCGTACACTGCGGAAAAAATTTTTGCGCGATGGAGCGATTCTTGTCATGATACTATTTTCGTTACTCACTGTATTGTGGAGAGGAGATGAAAGTCTTTTCGCATTGCGCCGCACAGCACTTGCAGGAAACGCAGTAACCGCATTACTTCGTGCGCGTACAGAATCGAATGCGGTGATCTTGACCGAGCGTTCTGATAAATTATTTTTTCCTGAACGGCGAGTGATTTTCAATGACCCGCTTGATCAAGCGAAGATTGATCGAGTAATTGCGAAGCTTGTTCGTCGCGTGCCGGTTTATTATTTTACAGAACTTGAAAAGCATGATATTGATTTTATGAATGAGCAGTGCTTGGCGCAGTACGGCGTTGCATGGAAGGGGAGAGAGGAAATTAGGGGGCAGAGATTGTATACTTTAGAAGCAGTAAGCAGTAAGCAGTAAGCAGTAAGCTTCTCATGCGTATTCGTTATTACAAAATAGTTCGTTTGTTTCTTATCGTCATTCCTGTCGTTGTTTTTTTCTGGCTGGTCGCGCAAGACGTTGCATTCTCTGGAAGACTTTTCATGTCGTATGACTTTTCTCACGATTCGTCGTTTATAAAACGTCCGTGGCCGCCGGGACGATTCCATGATATTGAGTATGACAAAACAACACGCGATTATTTTCAGCGCATGTTTGTGGAGCCGGCAACATTTGCCGTGAAACTGCCGAGAAAATTCAAGAGCGCAACCGTTGAAGTGCTTTACAAGAAGGATGCTTCGCAGTCACTACGTATTGGGATACGGATGGATCCGAAACAATGGGCGTGGGAGATCCGTGATCTTGAATATGTTGGGGAAGAGAATGGCTGGATGCGTGGGCGTATTCGATTTGACGATATTCGTCGCGCTGCGTTCAACGATGGGCGGCTGCAGTTCATTTTGAACGCGCCGGGGTTATTTGAAAATAAACGTAAAGTCGCATTAACGGAAATTCGCGTCGTGGTCGAGAAAGATCCCATCACGTTGCATAATTTTTTGCCACGGTTGTGGCGTGCGTTGTAATATGCCTACATTCTTTCATCGCATCGCGCATGACGTCTTTGTGATCGCTCTCGTCACGTTTGTCGTCTATTTTTTTGCTGACATCATAAAACCTGGGTTGGTAACGAACTACATCAATCTCAATGCGTTGCTACTTTTTGTGATTGCAAGCGGAATCGCAACGGTCTTGACAAATGATACAGGGAGCGTAGAATAGAGGAAATTACTTATCGCCGGTGGAGGACATAGAAGGTCGTTCTTTGTCATCTCGGGGAAAGGAGGGATTATCGAACATACGATAACAAAAATGTAAGCGTCTCTGCATTATTTGTTAGTTTTATCTCAAGAGGAGAAAAACAGAGGTGGGGAAAAAGAACGAAGAAGAGTCACCAATGTGTCTTGCATGCAACGAGCGGATTTTTAAAAATCATTCCGTAGAACGTCCTCTTGTTTGTGTTTTTTTTCTTGCTTTTGATCGTCAAAAAGGACGATGGGTTGTTCGGGCGAAGCATAATTGTTGCATAGGTTTTAGCACGAAGAATCGTGCTATTACAAAGGTAAAAGGAAGCGGTAACAGCTTCATTACGCCACAAGATATTATTGGTGCGGCGCACGAAGAATGTATGCCATGCGTTATGTCTTCCTTTGATATTTTCGGGGGGAATATAAATCGTAGTGATGCTCGAGCTGTCGCATGTCGGGCTCTTGGAAGCAATCTCCATAAGTTGCAGATCGCATAACTTTTTTGGAGGATTTTGGGGGCTGGGAAGCATTTCCTGGCCCTCTTTTTTTTCTTCTTATTTGTGGTATGCTACGTTTATGATTAACGGCGTCGTAATCAAACCGCTAAAAGTGTATCAAGATAAAGTTGAAGCAGGTGAGCGCATCGGGAAGCTTGGATTTTTGATGGAAGTGTTACGAAACGATGAAGGTCTGTTGAGGAAATTCGGTCAGACAACATTTACGCTTACTTACCCGGGCTCCATCAAGGGCTTTCATTGGCATAAAAAGCAAGATGATTTGTGGTTTATGGCGACCGGCAAAGCGAAGGTTGTTCTCCATGATTTGCGAGATGGTTCGGTGACGAAAGGTGAAACGCAAGTGCTGTACGCGGGGAAAGATGATTATAAACTTATTGTGATCCCCGCGGGTGTTGCGCATGGGTATCAGGTATTGGCGGATGAACCCGTGCTTCTCTTTTATCATACGACCGAATCGTACGATCCAAAGAATCCCGACGAGCATCGCATTGCATGGAACGATCCGACGATTGGATTTGATTGGAACGTGGAGGGCCGGTAGGGCTTGTATTTTTGCCCTAGACTAAGTCTGGACGGCTTACAGACTTAGTCTAGGATACCCAATATATATGAAACGCAAAGGACCGTGGAAAATTTTGGGGACGCGTGTGGTCTATAAAAACCCGTGGATTGCGGTGCATGAAGATCGTGTGATCCAACCGGACGAAAAAAAAAGCATTTATGGAACGATTGATTTTAAATCTGGTTCAACTATTGTAGCGTTCGATGAAAATAATCGCGTGCTTTTGGCGCATGAGTATCGGTATGGCTCGCATCGCTACAGTTATGAAGCGGTAAGCGGTGGGCGCGAGAAAGGTGAAACATTTTTAGCTGCGGCAAAACGCGAGCTTGCAGAAGAGGCGGGGCTTGTCGCACGCAAATGGCAATCGTTTGGTTACGTGGAACTTCCTACTTCCATTATGAATTTTCATGAGTACATGTTTCTTGCGTGTGGTTTAACAAAAACAAAAAAATCCCACGAGGGGACAGAGGTGATCCGGTTGCGATGGTTTTCTCTTCCCAAAGCGCTTGCCATGGTGCGTGATGGATTGATCACGCACGCCGCAACAATTCTTTTACTCCACCACGCAGCAGCACTAACGCAAAAAAAGGTTCGCAAGTAAGCTGATGGAAAGTCCAAGTAAGCCGCCAACGAGCACTTCAAGCGGATTGTGGCCGATTTCTTCGGGAAGATGGGGGAAATGTTTTGTCTTTTTTTTCCCGACGCTTTCGGTCGGGACTCCGACCTCGGCTGCGTCGAGCGTCGGAGCTTCCGTAAGTTCGCGTACGATATGATTGAGCGTTTTACTTTGGCGGCCAAGCGTGCGGCGGAAGCCGATCGCATCGCGAATAACAATCAATGCAAAAATAAGACTGATAGCGAATGCGGATGATGTTATTCCTTCTTTGAGCGCGATCATTGTTGCGAGAGCGATGACGAATGCTGTGTGTGACGAAGGCATACCGCCATATTCGGAAATGAAGTGTTTAAAATCAAAATTCCCCCTGATGCCGTCCAGTGCGAGCTTTAATGCTTGCGCAACAAGCGCGGCGGCAATGGGGACAAGAAATAATTGATATTGCATAGTGTGATTTATTTTTACGCAGTTATTTTTGGTATGATTCAGGGGCTTACGGAATTTTTTCCAGTTTCAAGTTCCGGGCACTTGCTCATCGCGCACAAATTGTTTCCCGTCTTCCCTAATGATCTCGCTGTGACTTTTGATGTGGCGCTGCATCTTTCGACACTTTTTGTCCTGCTCTTTTTTTATGGAAAGGATTTTTTTCGTTATTGTCGATCATTCTATCGCGCGGCGGACGAAACTGATCGCCACATCGGTTGGATGATCATTCTCGCCACTATCCCCGCCGCGCTTGCTGGGTATTTTTTCGAAGATATCATTGTCGCAATGACGCGTGAAGTTTCTCTTGTTGCAGCGACACTTATTCTTGGTGGACTGTTTTTTCTTATGGTAGAACGATGGGGGAGACGCTCGGTGAGGTTCGAACATCTTACGAAAACGCAGGCTTTTCTTATTGGGTGCGCGCAGGCCGTGGCCCTCATTCCGGGTGTATCACGTTCAGGTAGCATTATTATAACAGGAATGGCGCTTCACTTGAAGCGGGACGCGGCAACACACTTTTCTTTTGTGCTTGCGGTGCCAATCATCGCGCTTGCCGGGGCAAAGCGCTTGATTGATTTATTTATGGGTGCGCCGTTAACAGGAGAACAGATCGTTGTTTTTCTTATTGGGCTTATTACTGCCGCGGGAGTGGGGACGCTGTGCATTCGTTATCTTCTAGAGCACGTGAAAACAAAAATCTTTTTGCCTTTCGCCGTTTACCGTATCGCGCTTGGTGTTTTGCTTTTCGCGATAGTGCTGTGGCAGTAAGGAATAGTTATTCTTCGAGCAACGTCGAGAAGTACAAAATTTTATCAAAATAAAAAAGCGTTTAAGGCTTTTCATTGGTATATCTTTATTCAATTGTACAAAGAGCGGCTGGGTAGGAAATTTATTTTTGTTTTTCGCTCGCGAAGAGTCTTGGAGCGATTTTTGAATCCGCCGAGGAGGCGGAGGAACAATTGATATATTGAGTATAGCGTATCGAGATGCAAAAAGCAATGAAAAAAATTTCTGGAAAAATAGTGCGAGGGAAAGGGCGTGGTCGCTCGCTTGGCTTCGCAACGGCTAATATTGTGTATGACACAAAAGCGCCTATAGAATATGGTATATACGCGTGTTGGGCGATGGTGCGGGGGAGTCGATTTCTTGCTGCGGTGAGTGTCGGGGTGAACGAAATGTTTGATGAAAAAGAGCCGACTGTCGAGGCGCACCTCCTCGACTTTTCTGGGGACATCTATGGCGAGAACGTGGAAATAACATTTGTCAAGCGTTTGCGAGAGATGCAACGATTTGATACGGTGGAGGAATTAAAAAAACAGATAAAGAGGGACGTGGAGGAGGTACGGCGGGCTTTGTGCGCAGGCGCTTGACATTTACTGTAGTTATGCTATAGTATTTTGTCGTTCTTTAGAAAATAATTTTGCATGTGGTCATAGCGAAAAGTGGCTTAAAAATAGGCCATTCCTCGCTATGACCACACAGGCCATGGTTCCTCCTCGGATGAGAGGGAAAGCGCAATGGGCAAATAAGCCTAAGGAGTTTGTCATGAATGAGTTTGTGATTGCTGATGTTTCCCCGGGTAAGTTGAACGCTCTCGTCAAGAACATCATGCGTCAGACGGGGAGCGATGACCCAAACGAAGCGGTTCGCCTCGTCAACTCGGGCGAATGGGTTGTTTCAAAACTGACCCGTTCGTGGCGCGAGCAGGACGGCGTCATTTACTTCACTGTCACCTCCGACGGCACGACCGGGGAACAGTGGATCGCCCGTCTCGAGGGTAAGGGCTTCCGTCTCTCGAAGTGGGCGAAGGACGTCCTTCGTTCACCGGACTTCAAGCCGACCAACGGCGTGACGACCTTAGTCGCCGTTCTCAAGGGTATGCTCTTCGAGGACAACGATCGGATCACGAAGAAGATCCACGCCGAGGCCTACAAGCGCAAGCTGGGGAAGCCTGAACCCGAGGTCGCTTGTCTCATCCGTGAGAAGTTCACGGACGAGGAGATCGAAGCGATGGGGTTTACCTGGCTCGTGACGATGCACGAGTCCATCGCGGATTCCGGTGGCGGTCTGGGCCTGCTTGGCGCGGACCGCCGCGGCGACGGTCGGTGGTTGGGCACGTGCGGCGGCACGCCCGACGGCCTGTGGGGTCGTGGGGGCGGCTTCGCGTTCGCCGTCGCGCATTAGCGCTTTGGGCTTTGCGTCTTAGGTCTTCTGACCTTTGACGCTTAGCCCTTTGCTCCGATTCGTGTGCCACGGTTGCTTGCAACCGTGGCACTTTTTTTGTAACTGGCTCGAAAATTTGGAGTGGTAGACGAACCGGAGCCGGCGGATGGCGCAGGTTCTCGGAGCCCCTCCGTGGTTCCGGGCAAAGCGCTGTCAGGACGCCCCAGGACCGGATCGGCGGCGGTAGCTTGCGAACCCCGCAATCGAGCCAGCCGAACCTTCAGGACA
>CAYHPG010000040.1:0-7622 GCA_964358625.1 uncultured Gammaproteobacteria bacterium | reverse complement strand
TATGCGCATTACGTTTTTCTGTGAAGGCAAAAAGCAATTTTCGAAGCTTGGCAAAATACTTTTTACGCACTTTGGGCTTTCCGGACCGCTCATTTTAAATAGCGCGAGCGACGTTGCTGATTGTTTGCACAATGGACGCGTGACGGCAACGATTGATGCGTTTCCGGATACGGATTTGGGGTTGCTTGAGAAACAGATCATCAAAATATTTAATGCGAATAAAAATAAGACACTTGCGACGGCGCTTCGGTTTATTGCGCCACATGGCACTGCCGCAGCAATTGCAACGCTTCTTCCCAAGCTCAATTGGGATACGAAAGTGCATAGCGTCACAAAAGAATCACGAAAGAAAATTGTTGATCTTTTGAAAGCGCTTCCCGTGACGATCACGCACCTTATGGGGTATGATCGCGCCGTGGTTGCTGATGGCGGCGTCGTGCTTACTGAAATAGATCAACGCACGATGCGCTCGAAGCGTTTTTCAAACCTTTACATCATTGGTGATCTCCTCCACATCAACCGTCCCTCTGGTGGATTTTCACTCCAGCTTTGTTGGACAACTGGCTTTTGCGCTGGAAATGCTGTTTAATTGAGACAGTAGAAAAATGTCTTGTGCAACCAAATTTTATTCTTCGAGCGAAGTCGAGAAGCTAAAATTTGGTTAACTTCTCGACTCGCTGTGCTCGCTCGAAGAAAAAAGTAATATTTTTATACAATTTCAATCTCGTACTATGCGTTTACTTTGTATTCCTTCAATCGTTCTTTTTGGTATTGTGGCGTATGCTGTGTTGTTTTTTACGTATCAGCTTACGATTATTGCGATACTTATTATTTTTGCAGTAATTTTCATCGGCAGTTTTCATTTGCTCCGTGATACGATTGTTTCACTTGCGCATCGACATTTTGCATTAGATTATATTGCGCTTCTTGCGATTGTCGTTGGTGTCGCGAGTGGTGAATATCTTGTTGCTGCGGTTATTGCGCTGATGCTTTCGAGCGGTGATGCGCTTGAAAAATATGCCGTAGCAAGAGCGAAAAATTCTTTGACGGCGCTTACCAATAGAATTCCGAGCGATGTTTTTTTATGGCGCAATAATACAAAAGACAAAAAAGTTTCTATTGCATCGGTTGTGGCAGGAGAAGAGATTTTTGTACATAAAGGAGAGGTCATTCCCTTGGATGGCATTCTTCTCACTTCTTCTGCGATTACCGATGAGTCATCACTTACGGGTGAGCCGTATGTTATGGAAAAGATGCAAGGGGATCCTTTACGGAGTGGCACCGTGAACGTTGGGCAATCGATTGCCATGCGTGTGACGAAACCAGAATCGGATTCGACCTATCGAAAAATTATTGATATGGTGCAGCGCGCGCAAAATGAACAGTCGCCGCTCGTGCGCGTTGCGGATCGGTATAGCATTTTTTTTACATTAGTAACGCTTGCCATCGCGGGCACTGTTTTTTTCTTCACGTATGATTGGAACCTTGTTCTCGCAGTGTTGGTTATTGCGACACCGTGCCCATTAATTCTTGCAACGCCGATTGCACTTATTGGCGGTATGAATGCATGCGCGAAGAAAAATATTATCGTAAAACAATTATCTTCCATCGAAGTGCTTTCACGCGCGCAAGCGATGGTCTTTGATAAAACCGGCACAATTACACTTGGAAAACCCCGTGTTGCGACACTGACGCTGCACGATCAAAAAAGTACGGAACAACATATATACATGATTGCTGCCGCGATTGAACGTCATTCACTGCATCCGTTGGCAAAAGCAATCGTCGAAGCGGCGAAAGAACACCATGCGCCGCAAGTGCCGGCGACCGATGTGGAAGAGCGCATCGGCGTTGGAGTAAGCGCCGTGGTCAATGGGAAACGCTATACACTTGCAAAGGATCGCAGTGCAAAAGGACTTGCGATTCAATTACGTGATGACACGCACGATCTCGCAACGTTCTTTTTTGAAGATGAAATCAAGAAAGATTCAAAGCAGATTCTACAGACATTGAAAGCGCGGGGACTTCGACTCTTTATTTTTACCGGTGATAAAGGAGAAGCAGCAGAGCGTGTTGTTTCTACGCTGGATCAAACAATGACCGTAAAAGCAAACTGTACGCCAGAAGATAAGGTGACAGGCGTTCGTGCGCTTAAAGAGCAGGGAATTGTAACGGCAATGGTCGGTGATGGTTTGAACGATGCGCCGGCATTGGCATCTGCGGATGTCGGTATGGTTTTTTCGAACGAAGAACACACTGCCGCATCCGAAGCAGCAGATGTTGTCTTTCTTGGCGGCGATCTCTCACTTGTTCTTTCATCACTTGTTATTGCAAAACGGACGATGCAGATCGCGTTGCAAAGCATTTGGTTTGGTATTGGCATGAGTATTGTTGGAATGCTTGTTGCCGCATTCGGATTCCTTCCGCCCCTTGCCGGCGCTTTAGCGCAAGAACTCATTGACGTACTCGTGATCGTAAATGCGTTACGTGCGAGCCGTTCGTAAATATGAATCAGCAACCAAACGGTTTTTATGGATTGGGAATCGCGCCGTCGCTTCTCGAAATTTTACAGCGTCTCCATTTTGTGACGCCAACGCCTATTCAAGCGCAGGCAATTCCTGTTGCAATTGAGGGAAAAGATGTCGTCGGTATTGCACAAACAGGGACAGGAAAGACGCTTGCCTTTGGCATTCCCATGATGCAGCGGCTTGCGATTACAAAAAAGCAGGGACTGGTCGTGGCGCCCACACGTGAACTCGCATTGCAGATTGACGAAGTGCTGCATAAAGTTGGACAAAGTATTGGGCTACGTACCGTGGTTTTGATTGGGGGAACATCGATGCATCCACAGATTAAAGCAATACAGCGCAAGCCACATATTATTGTTGCAACTCCTGGTCGTCTTATTGATCATCTGGAGCAAAAGTATCTTCGTTTGCAGAATGTTGGTGTTGTTGTTCTTGATGAAGCGGATCATATGTTGGATATGGGATTCTTACCCCAGATCAATAAAATTTTTGCAGCGCTTCCGAAAGAGCGGCAGACGATGTTGTTTTCGGCAACGATGCCTCCGGAGATTATGAAGATGGCTGCAGCGCACATGCAGCTTCCGGTTCGTGTTGAAATTGCTCCAGCAGGAACAACCGTCGCAGGAGTGAAACAGGAACTGTTTATTGTTTCACCGGATAAAAAATTAGCGCTACTGCAAAAAATTCTTACAACGTATACGGGATCAACCCTTGTCTTTACGCGTACAAAGCATGGCGCAAAGAAAGTGACTCGACAAGTTCGGGCACTGGGGTTTGCCGCTGCAGAGATTCACTCAAACCGTTCGCTCTCGCAGCGCAAAGAAGCGCTTGCCGGTTTTAAATCGGGGCAGTATCGTGTGCTTGTTGCTACGGATATTGCGGCGCGCGGCATTGATGTGGTTGGAATAGAACTTGTATTGAATTATGATTTACCATCGACGTCGGACGATTATGTGCATCGTATTGGTCGTACGGCGCGCGCGGGTGCAGCCGGGCACGCAATTACGTTTGCGCAACCGGGGCAGCAAAATGAAATCCGTTCGATCGAACGTTTGATTCGCAAGAGTCTTTCTGTTTCGAAACTTCCGGAATTACCCATACTTCCGCATATGGCATTTGTTGACGAACCGCGAGATCGCCCCTATCGTTCGCAGAATTTTCGTCATCGTGGATTTCAACGCCGTTCGAGAGGGGGGAGTCGTTCGTCTCGATATTAGTAGAACTTAGGTGTTTTCCCCTCTTAAGATAACCTGCCTGCCGGTAGGCAGGGAGGGGTTAGGGGAGTTATGGGGAGGGATATTAGTAGTGGTTTTGTGATATAGTGAACCAATGCAAAACAATAACGCGGTTTTACGCGTGAAGAATCTGAAAAAGACATACCCAGGGAAGCGTGGAGAGTATCACCAAGCACTTCGCGGCGTTTCGTTTGATATCGAGAAGGGAGAAATTTTTGGACTTCTTGGGCCGAATGGCGCAGGAAAGTCTACGACGATTAATATTTTGATCGGACTGCTTTCCGCGGATTCGGGCGCTATTGAAATATTTGGAAAAGATTTTTCCGAACACCATCTTTTGATTCGCAATCAGATGAATATTGCGACAGCCTATGCCCAGCTCCCCATACGCCTTTCTGTCGCGGAAAATCTGCGTGTGTTCAGTTATTTTTATAAAGTGCATGAGAGAGAAAAGCGCATCAATGAACTTATTGAACTCTTCGGCATTACGCATCTACGCACTATGCAGATCGGGCAGCTTTCCGCTGGACAGAAGACACTTGTCAATATCTGTAAATCACTTTTAAACGAACCACGTCTCCTTCTTTTGGATGAACCCACGGCAAGTCTTGATCCGGAAAATGCCTTGCGCGTGCGCACGGTATTGCAAGACATGCAGAAGAAAAACGGCATGACGATTCTTTGGACGTCGCATGATATGCCGGAGATTGAAGAGGTGTGCGATCGCATTGCGTTTTTGTTGAACGGGAAGATTGAAGTTATTGATACTCCCGAACATCTTGTGCAGCTTATCACAACACAAGCGATAACTTTTGTTTTTCCGTCAATCGCAATTGCGGAAATGGCGTGTGGTATTTTGTGGCCAAAGGGAATCACCTGCGTGAAACAAGAACATCGGATTGTGACGCTTGTTGTGCCACACAAAGAGGGGAGCGTTCGGCAGGTGCTGCGTATTTTGCACGAGAAGAAAATTGATTTTCTTGACATGCATAGTACGCGTCCGGCGCTTGAAGAAGTATTTTTATCAATGGCTGAACGACAGCGCACTCTATGATATCTACTTTTTCTTTTCAACGTGTATGGGGGATGGTGCTTCGGCAATGGTACGAAATGCGCCACAGTCCCGATCGTATTATTGATAGTTTTTTCTGGCCATCACTCGATGTGATTATTTGGGGGATGCTTACGTTTTTTGTTGATTCATTTTCGTCGCTCAATGTGACAAGCGCCATTCTTGGTGGCATTATATTTTGGTCGTTTGCCTATAGCGTGCAGCGCGATATTACCATGACGACGGTGCAGGATTTGTGGGACCGCAATCTCTACAACGTGATGGCGTCGCCATTGCGGCCGATTGAACTCATCGTTGCGGGAGCATTGTATGCATTGCTGCGCCTTGTTGTTTTATTTTTTCTCCTTGCGCTGATTGCGAGCGCGCTCTATCATTTTTCATTTTTTATCTTTTTGCCGTTTATGCTTGGCGGGATTGTTACGATTGTGTTGTTTGGCACGGCAGTGGGGATTGTAACGTCCGGACTTATTTATCGCTTTGGAAGCAATGTGCAAATGCTTTGCTGGAGCGGGCTTGCGGTGCTTTCACCGTTTGTTGCGGTTACGTATCCGGTCGCATCTCTTCCGCAGTATCTTCATGGTATTTCATGGGCAGTGCCTGCAACGTACGTGTTTGAGTTTGTCCGTCGTTTTGTTGCGCAGGGCATTATTCCGCCATTCTCGGCATGGGTGTTGCCGTCTCTCTTGAACGCGGTGTATCTTGTATTGAGTATTGTCTGTTTCTTTTGGGCATTCAAACATGCCAAACGCCGCGGGTGGTTTGTGAAAATGGATTGATGCCGAATCGCATCGACGAACAATATATTATTGATTATCGCAATGGCGATGAAAAGGCGTTGGAATTCTTAGTACAACGGCATCTTGCGCCGGTGTATCACAATATCGTGTGATTGGACAAGTATATTTTTTTCTGCTAAGATCATAGAGTAGGATTTGCAAGTCCCCGCAAGGGGATTTTTGGGTACTAAAACTTCACAATGGATATACGAAACATCGCAATCATTGCTCATGTAGATCACGGGAAGACGACTCTCGTTGATGCTCTGTTGCGCCAATCTGATACACGTCTCGGGAAGGTTGCAGAAGGGAGCGATCTTATTATGGATAGCAATGAAATAGAGCGTGAGCGCGGTATTACGATTTTTTCCAAGAATGCGGCGGTCATGTATAAAGGGACGAAGATTAATATCATCGATACTCCCGGACACGCAGATTTCGGCGGTGAGGTGGAACGCGTCCTCAAAATGGCAGACGGCGTTTTGCTTTTAATTGACGCGAAAGACGGCCCCATGCCGCAAACACGGTTCGTGCTTAAAAAAGCGCTCGCGATGGGACACAAGGCGATCGTTGTGATTAACAAAGTTGATTTGAAAGAGGCGCGGTGCGATGAAGTGTTGAACGAAACGTTTGACCTCTTTGTGGATTTGGGTGCCACTGATCGACAAACGGATTTTCCCGTCGTCTACGCGTCTGCGCTTCAAGCAAAAGCAGGGTTAGAGCCGGACATTACGAAAATGAAAAACATTGAGCCGCTGTTTGATACCATCATTAAATCCGTTCCGCCGCCGGAAATAAAACTCGACGCACCATTACAGATGCTCGTCGTTTCGCTCGTGCCTGATAATTATAAGGGGAAGCTTGGGATCGGTCGCATCTATTCCGGCACCATTGCTGCGGGAACAGATATTATGCACATTGATCGCGAAGGAAAGATGGAACGCGAGCGCGTGATGGCGACGATGGTTTTTGACGGACTGACACGGAAAGAAGTGCCTTCCGTTGAGGCGGGCGATCTTGTTGCCGTTGCGGGAATTCCGGACATTCATATTGGCGACACGATTGCTGATGCGGAAAACCCTATTGCACTTCCGCCGATTACGATCGAGAAGCCAACCGTGAAGATGATGTTTGGTGTAAATAACTCTCCATTCGCAGGGAAAGAGGGGGAGTATGTGACATCGCGGCATTTGCGCGAACGATTATACAAAGAACTTGAAACGGATGTGGCGCTGCATGTTGAGCAAGGCGAAGCGATGGAGAGTTTCATCGTGTCTGGTCGGGGTGAATTGCACTTAGCAATTTTGATTGAAAAAATGCGGCGCGAGGGTTATGAATTTCACGTATCACGTCCAGAGGTTATTTTTATTCAGGAAGAAGGCGTTGAAAAAGAACCAGTAGAAGACGTATGGGTTGATGTACCGGAAGAGTATCAAGGGATTGTGATCGAAAAAATGGGACGTCGGTGCGGTACAATGTTGAATATGCATGCGAGCCACGGCATCACGCATTTTCATTTCCGCATCCCTACGCGTGGGCTTATTGGTTTTCGGAATGAATTTTTAACCGATACGCGCGGTACGGGGATCATGAATACGTTATTTTTCGGTTATGCGCCGGTGGCGGGTGATATTGCGGCTAATCCGCACGGATCGCTTGTCGCTTTTGAAGCCGGAATTTCGAACACCTATGGTCTTTTGACCGCGCAAGAACGTGGCGCATTATTTATCGGCCCCGCAATTGAAGTGTATGAAGGGATGGTGGTCGGGCAAAACGCGAAAGCGGAAGATATTGAGGTGAACATTTGTAGAACAAAAAAGCTTTCCAATATGCGATCGAAGGGTGATGGAAAAGCCGAGGCGTTGACGACCCCGCGCAATATGAGTCTTGAAGAGACGCTCGAGTATGTTGGTGAAGATGAGTTTGTCGAGGTGACGCCGAAAAGCTTGCGCATTAGAAAGAAGATACTCAGAGCGAACGAACGGAAAAGAACAAAAAGAGACGGTGGTTA
>CAYHPG010000039.1:0-7730 GCA_964358625.1 uncultured Gammaproteobacteria bacterium | reverse complement strand
CCGTCGAGGGAGAGGGAATAAGGGGGAGTTTCGTAATTCACAGCCTCTTAGGGTAAGAGGGGCTAGGGGAGTTATGAAGGAGTTACAAAAATGATGATACAATATCCGTAGACTAGCAAAAACTCACGGGGTTGACAAGAGTGTGACAATGGTATTACATCAACGCTATCGGAAAATATACATGAAGGATCTTTGACAATCTACTCTATCGGGGGTGCAACTGTGACGCCACACAATCATCGTCATCAGTTCTGGCTTTTCCTATTAGCAATCATCGTTATAATAACGGGAATCGCTCTCGCGGTATTCATTCCATCACTCCGCATAGCGTCCATAAAACCGACAACGCCTATCGCGCTTATGATACCAGTAACCCCTGCGATAAACGAATCGCCGCTCGCGGCCGACGTCCGCAAAGCGATCCTCTACAACGACGATCCCGATTATCTTCTCCCCGCAACAGTAATCATAGACAGTGTGGTGAAGTATCATCCGCGCAGTGGACCATACGCGAGTGGATGGGCATCCGTGGAAATGCACCGCGGGTATCGGGCATTCGGCGTTTTCTCCGATGCCTACCTGCCGTGCTATGCGAACGGCGAAGTAAATGAAACCGTCCGACAGTGCGCCATGTTCAATGCGCTCGATGCGGCAATAAAATCTGCATGGCCATTTGACGGCCCGCCGGAATGCGCTATTCCCGTTACAGTGGATGGAGCGTCTGTGCCATTTTTGACAGATTTGTCGGGAGACGACTCGCGGAGGATAAAATAAAACTTCTCCACGAGCAAGCGCTCGTCATCGCAACAAAGGCATCATTTGAAGCGCTTCCTTCTGACACATTCGTGCCTCTGGATGAGCGCGATTCCTATCGCATCCCTACGGTACATGTCACCATGCAATGGCGTAAGCAGTCTGTGCTCAAATTAAAATTTGGAGACATCACTATTAAAGCAGAGCCGACGCTTCGTACATCCATAACGAACGAAGATGCATTCCTCGATGCATTGTGCTGGCGGCTTATCCAAGAACTCGCCGGGCAAAATTTCTGGTAACGCGTCGTCGCGTCTCCACCGACACATCAAAAACCGACCCCCTCACTCAAATATGAATGAGGGGGGTATTTTTTTAAAATAACAGAGGACGATCCTCATATTTTGCCTTCCTTTTTTCTAACGGGGCAAGCAATATTTACACCAAAAGGCCAACGATAAGAAGAGCGACGATGTTTACTATTTTTATCATGGGATTGATAGCAGGCCCAGCGGTATCTTTATACGGATCGCCGACGGTATCGCCGGTCACTGCCGCCTGATGCGCGGGCGACTTCTTGCCACCATGATGTCCTTCTTCAATATATTTTTTTGCATTGTCCCATGCGGCTCCACCGGACGTCATCGAGAGAGCAACAAAGAGTCCTGTCACAATCGTTCCGACGAGCATTCCGCCAAGCGCCTTTGGTCCAAGAGCAAGCCCCACGATAATCGGCGATGCCACAGGGATCAAAGCCGGAACCACCATCTCACGAAGCGCACCCGCGGTTACAATGTCAACACACTTCGCGTAATCCGGCTTTCCCGTGCCCGCCATGATACCGGGAATCTCGCGAAACTGCCGACGCACTTCCTCAACAACATACCCCGCAACTTTTCCCACCGCTTGCATCGCTTCAGCGCCAAAGAGATAGGGAAGAAGCCCGCCTAAAAATAATCCAACCAGTACAAACGGATCACTCAAAGAGAATTGTATCGCAATGCCACGATCCGCAAACTCCTGCACATACGATGCAAACAAAATGATTGCCGCAAGTCCTGCAGAACCAATCGCATACCCTTTGGTCACCGCCTTCGTCGTGTTGCCAACCGCATCAAGCGGATCCGTTACCGCACGAACGCTTTCCGGCAACCCTGCCATTTCTGCAATGCCTCCGGCGTTATCGGTAATAGGCCCATATGCATCGATCGTCACGATAATTCCTGCAACCGACAACATGCTCATTGCCGCGAGCCCCACCCCGTACAATCCGCCAAGCGCATACGCAGAAAGCATTCCAAGTGCAATCACGACAACGGGAAGTGCAGTCGCCTGCATCGAAACCGCAAGCCCCGCGATAATGTTGGTTCCGTGTCCCGTAACAGACGCATCCGCAATGCGCCGCACCGGCGAAAATTTCTTTGACGTGTAGTAATCGGTAATCACAACAAGAAATCCCGTCACCGCAAGACCAATGACAGTCGCCGCCCAGAGCTGTAAAACAGACGCACCAGTCACTCTCGGCCCGAACCACGCCGTTGCCGGATAAAATGCAATCGCAGAGAACGCAAGCGCAGCGAGCAATCCTTTATACAATGCTCCCATGATGTTCCCGCTCTTTCCAATACGGACAAAAAGAAGTCCAAGCGCCGATGTTACAATCGCGATGCCGCCAAGCACGAGGGGAAAAACAATCGCCGCAGTCACGCCGGGGAACAACAAACTTCCAAGCAACATAACGGACACTGCCGTCACGGCATAGGTTTCAAAAAGATCCGCAGCCATCCCAGCACAATCACCAACATTGTCACCGACATTGTCCGCAATCACCGCCGGGTTCCGTGGATCATCTTCTGGAATTCCTGCTTCAACTTTTCCGACAAGATCCGCGCCGACATCCGCCGCTTTCGTATAAATGCCGCCGCCCAAACGAGCGAAAACGGAAATAAGACTACCGCCAAACCCAAGTCCAATAAGCGCTTTCACATCACCGGTCAATGCGTAATATCCTGCAACCCCAAGAAGCCCTAAACTCACCACAAGTAATCCAGTCACCGCGCCACCGCGCACTGCAAGATCAAACGCAGGTGCGAGTCCTTTCTTCGCCGCTTCCGCAACGCGCACATTCGCCTTCACCGAGATATTCATACCAATAAACCCCGTACATGCAGAGAGAAGTCCACCCACCAAAAACCCTATCGCCGTTTTCCATCCAAGAAGAATAAACAGAATAACAAAAAGTACTGCTGCAATCATCGCAACTGTTTTATACTGACGCTTCAAATAGGCCATTGCTCCGGTTTCTATTGCTTCCGCGATGGAGCGCATCTTTTCATCTCCCATGGGCTTTAAACGAATGCCCCATGCGAAAAAAAGTCCAAGAAGAATCCCAAGGACGCTGGTGATAAGAGCGAAAAGAATGATGGGGGACATAGATATGAATAATGAATTACGAATTATGAATTCGCTGGTTGTTCTTCTGTTTTTACTTCCGGCGCTGGCGTTTCTGGAATTGTTTCAGCTGTTGCTTCCTCTATTGGCACTACTTCTCCTTTCTCTCCACGAATATCAATGCGCCATCCCGTAAGCTGCGATGCGAGCCGAACATTTTGTCCGCCCTTTCCGATCGCAAGAGAAAGTTGATCCTCTTTTACCATGACGGTCGCAACTTTCTGTTCTACGTTGCAGGTAATGGACGATGTCTTCGCCGGAGAAAGTGCATGCGCAATAAATACATTTGGATCCTCTGCCCATTCAATGATATCAATTTTTTCACCACCCAATTCTCCGATCACGGTTTGTACACGAGACCCCCGTTGCCCAACACACGCACCAATGGGATCCACGTTCGGTGCCAATGATTGGACGGCGATCTTTGATCGTGATCCCGCCTCGCGAGAAACACCTTTGATCTCTACGGAACCGTTTGCAATTTCTGGAATTTCAATAGTGAATAATTTTCGCACCAATTCTGCATGGGTGCGCGACACGACAATTTCTGGTCCCTTTGGTCCCATGGCAACGGAAACGATATAAAACTTAAATCGAGCGGCGGGCATATATCGTTCACGCTCAACCTGCCCCTCTGGGGGGAAGATGGCCGCAACGCGCCCTAAATCAACCAAAAAATTCATACCCAGCCGTCGCTGGATTGTACCGGGAAGAATATCGCCTTGTCGCCCCTTAAATTCTTCAAAGATAATATTCCGTTCTGCTTCACGAAGTTTTTGTACAATAACTTGCTTTGCGGTCTGCGCTGCCATACGTCCATACGCGGCTGGCACTTCAAGCGGTGTCACAATTTCTTCACCCTCCACTGCCCCCGCCCTTACTTCTTGCGCTTCAGTAACCGTCAAATGTAATTTTGGATGATAGCGCAATTTTTCCTCGCCCAAATCCGCCTCTGGCGGAATTGTGGCGAGCCCGCCTAATTTGTCGCTTTGCGACATTTTGGCGGGTTCTTGCTGTAGTGGAGGAAGCCCTTCCTCTTGTCGCTTCTTTGCCTCTTCAACTGCTTTCTCCCATTCTTCTTTCAGACTATCAGCAACAACAATTTTCACATCAAAAACTTCAGACTGTCCCGTTTCTACTTGAAACGTGACTTTAATGTTCTGATTTGGTTTTCCAAAATCTTTTCGATACGCAGCGGCAAGCGCCGCCTCGATTGTTTCGATGACGGTTGCAATGGGGATTCCCTTTTCATCACAGATTTGTTTAATTGCGGTGGCGATGGGTGATTCGGACATAGATAAAAAAATATTTTTCGAGCTTGTCGAGAAGCTCCTTAATTATTACAGATCCGCCTCTCGGCCGGACTGATACCTCCTCCGCCTCATCGGCGGATTCGGCGCCAGCAGGCAGATACTCGGCGGATTGTTACCTCCAAACAAAAATTTGTTCGTCTCGCGATTCCAAATTTTCGGGCGGTAACAAGAAGAGCCGGTGTTTAAGACCAGCTCCCCGTAATTGCATCATACAAGACTATAGAATAGAAGACAAGTGCATGTCAAGTACCGTGTCAATCGTGTCAATCGTCAGTACCGGTAATGTCCTCAAAATGGTCAAAAATCGGGGATTTCCCCTGTTCCAGTGTTACCGCGACCACATCAATGCGTCGTGGTTTTTCAATGCGCTGCATCTGACAATACAGCTCTGACGCGCGCATAAGGTGATCGCGTTTTTTTGCCGTGACGGCTTCTTCCGGATATCCAAATTGATTGCCCTGCCGTGTTTTCACTTCAACAAAAACAAAAACGCCATCCTTCTCAGCGATGACGTCAATCTCTCCCACTTTCGAGCGCCATTGTTTTTCTCGAATGCGATATCCTTTCTTTTCTAAATAGTCACAGACAAGCGCCTCGCCACGATCGCCAAACGAACGATTGCGTGAAATCATTTGGGTAAATACTTCTCAAATTCTTTTCGCTCCACACCCTGCTTCTGCAGTTTCGGTGCAATACGAAAACGCCACCACAAAATCATTCCTCCCCATACCCCCAAAACAAGAACCCACAAGAGTCCGGTAAAAAAATGCATTGAGAGAAACGGCGTTCGCTCATACGAAAAAAATGCAAGCAATAATCCTGTTATACCAAATGTCGTTTCTTTGCGCCGTAACTTTTCAAGCAATATGTGTTGCGTTGCATTTTTCGCTTTCCGTTCAAAAATGCCAAGAATGATCGATGCGATAAGTGCTGCAATATATACAATAAAAAAAGCCTTTTCAAAAAAAGGAAGGAGGGGTGGTGGATTGGTATTAAACCAAAACTGCGCCGTAAGAAGTGGTCGAATATCCCAAATCATATCTTTTTAAATAAAATTCCATAATGATACGAACCTGCTTCAAACGAATAACTCTCCTCCAATTGTAACCCGTGTGCGAGCGCACGCACTGCATCGGGACCAACACGCTGATTGGCGGCCGGACCGAACGGAGCCACTGCTAATTTCCATTCCACCACGAGCAATCGCCCGCCTCGTTTCACCATGCGCGCAGACTCACGCATCATCGCTTCTTTATTCTTTGATTGAAAAAGAGTGTTGATGAGCATTCCAACATCAAGCGTATTGTCCGGAATATCTTTTGCTGCTTGAAACACTTCAAGGTCCGACCACACCGGAATAATGTTCCCTTTATTCTCCTCGCGCGCGCGCTGCGTAATCTTATGAAGTACCGCGGGAAGCACATCAACCGCAAAAACCTTTCCGTGTTTCCCTACCATGGTACTCGCCGGAAAAACAAAATGCGCTGCTGCGCCGCAACCAAAATCGGCAACAAGCGCGCCTTCATGCACGCCCGCTTTTTCGAGAATAAATTGTGGATCTAAGAGTTGATCTCCACTGGAAGAGGGATTCATATGCACATCATACACCGTGATCGTTACTTCTATCAAACCCCGTGTGAACCTTCGGCGTATATTAGGATAATAAGCCCCGCTTTGCGCTGTGAATTACGAAACTCCGATTTTCCCCTCCCTTGAATGGGAGGGGACAAAGGGGAGGGTGTTTAAAGCCCTTTATTTTCACCCTCACCCTAACCCTCTCCCGTCGAGGGAGAGGGAACTAAAGAGGGTTTCGTAATGCACAGCTTTGCGGGGCTTGCCGAAGTTTCACTGCGGGGCAAGCAGCGCGATGGAATGAACGAACGGCGATGCAATGGCGAGAGCCCGTGGTGTCGAATCGCCTGTTCATGCAATGCTGTTCCGTATCCTTTGTGCTTATCAAAAAAGTACTGTGGGTAGCGAGAATGCAATTTTCGCATCAACCGATCACGCCAGACTTTTGCGATGACCGATGCGGCAGCAATAGAATACACGCGCCCATCACCATCGGGAACAGCAACCACTGGCGCTTTCCATTGTAACGCAAACGCATCGGTTAAGACATAGTCCGGAATACGCGAAAGCTTTTCAAGTGCCAAGCGCATTGCCTGACGGTTCGCTGCAATAATACCAACACGATCAATAATATGATGTGATACAACGCCAACTGCCCACGCGCATGCGCTCTCGACAATCAGAGGAAACAATTTTTCTCGTGCAGCCGGCGTCAATAATTTCGAATCACGGACACCATGAATCGTCTTTGTATCACGAGAAAAAATAACTGCACCAGCAACCAACGGACCTGCCCACGCGCCTCTCCCTACTTCATCAACACCGGCAACAAACGCATACCCTTTTCTCCAAAGCTTTCTTTCCTGATAAAAGTTGGGGTGCATGAGGGGCCTGCCCCGTAGTGAACTTTGACTTTCTACGTTCAATGCCGCCTTGCGGCATTGGTCAAAGTTCTACTATCGGGGACAACATAGTGGAAAACCTCTGGATACTCTGTGCGTAGCATCCAAAAAAGAGAAAAAATCGATTCTATCGTTAAAAAATAAATCCATTGTGAAGAAAACGCCTTTGTATCAACAAGAATAGATGTCCTTGACACCTTTCGCTACATCCTTCATAGTACGTGCACATCTTCTTCCCCGTCCCTGTTCAGTAACTTTTTCTCAGGACTTGAAATCATGAGAGGGATTGCGTAATAGGACGGGGAAGGGATTTCAAAGCAGCTATCGAAAGATGGCTTTTTTGTTTGAACAAAAAGTTTGTTCAGTATCCTATGTTGTCCAGTCGTTTAGGATAAATGCCTTCTTACCCGATTTGTGTTGTAAATATTTGTACGCCTCAAGCGCGGCGATCGCCCCTTGCCCTGCGGAAATTACCACTTGTTTATAATCAAGATCAGTGACATCGCCACATGAAAAAATTCCCGGACACGATGTTGCCATACGTCGATCAACAATAACTGCATTCGTCGCGTCGAGTCCCACAAGCCCTTTTACACACTCGGTTTTTATCACGTGCCCCATCTCGACGAACACGCCGTCAACGGCGATCTCTTCACCGCTAAAAATTTTATTCCCCGAGCCTGCCTGCCCCGTAACAACGCCCTGCTTTGTTATCGGGGTCGAGGAGCTACCATGAAGC
>CAYHPG010000038.1:0-7838 GCA_964358625.1 uncultured Gammaproteobacteria bacterium | reverse complement strand
CGTGACCGCGGGGCTTGCCATCTACGACACCGTGCAATACATTAAACCGGATGTGGCGACAATTTGTATTGGACTCGCAGCGTCGATGGCGGCAGTACTCCTTGCCTCCGGAACGAAAGGGAAGCGTTTTTCTCTGCCGAACTCGGAAATTCTCATTCATCAAGTGATGGGTGGAGCCGAGGGACAAGCATCCGATATTAAAATTCGCGCTGAACGTATTTTGAAAATACGCGATCGCTTAAACCAGATTCTTGCAAAACACACTAAACAGTCCATTAGTCGTATTGAAAAGGACACTGACCGCGATCGCTACATGGATCCGAGCGAGGCAATGACGTATGGGCTTATTGACAAGATTATTTCAAAAGAGTAAATTGAAAGTGTAGAAAAAAGACAAATTTTAGTCTTCGAGTGTAGTCGAGAAACTACAATGTGGCTTACTTCTCGACTTCGTCCGCCAGCTGGCGGACTCCGCTCGAAGAATAAATGACTTTTTCTACAGTCTCAAATTAGAAATAACGTTCTTTCCAAATAAAAGATTATCAAGAGTTGACGTAGGGAACTGGCCCAATGACGTCACAGCAACTCCCGCCACAATTCTGTAAAACAGATTTGGGCAGGTAAGTGCTCCCAGACCCGTCGTATGGTACGACCGGGGAGAGATAATGCGAATTGGAACGGCTTTCGCAGGCCGTTTTCGTTTTTACGACATGTCCTCCCCCGCAAGAGAGGGCGTTTTCGTTTTAGAAAGGATGGAATGCCATGGCGATGATTGACGGAACGCGAGACGCAACAGCGAATTGCCGCGATCGCTTTCTGCGCGAACAAAGCGCGGGGCGAGTCAATCAGGATACTCTGTTCGAAGCGCGAGAAGCACCGACGGATCTCGAAGGCGCTGCCATTCGTGTCGTCGCTGTTTACCCCAACGGGAACCCTATTCCCGGAACCGAAGTAGACGGCATCCGTACTGTTACGGACTCCACGCGCCTTGCTCCGCTCGGCGCCAAGCTCTAGCATCTGCTAGAGCTTTTTTCTATCTCCTTGCAAAAAAAGATCAATAATGCTATGGTCAAAGTAACGTTTAGAGTATTGACTCGATATCATCTGATTCGTGTCTCACAACAATACAATGCTTTCTCCGTATACGCTCATCCTCGAATTGACTATCACAAACTTGGATCATAGAGCCTCGAAGCGCATCCGCTAAAAAGCGCTGAGCATTTTTTGTTGTTGGACACGGAATCTGATTTCTGTATGTCCAATTTTTTATTTGCGACCACTGTTGTATCCGCGATCGTGGGCATCATTGCGGGATATTTCATCCGTAAATTTCTTGCCACGCGCTCCATTGATTCCGCAGAAGCAAAGGCGGAGCGTATCGTTGAAGATGCAAAAGTAAAACAAAAAGAACTGGTGCTTGCCGGACAGGACAAAGCATTAAAACTCCAAGAAGAAGCAAAACGGGAAGAAACTGCGCGCCGTCAAGAACTCGATGCCAAAGAGAAGCGTGTCGAAAAACGCGAAACACTCTTTGACGAAAAACTTCTTGAACTTGAATCAAAAAATAAAGAACTCACTGAAGGGCAAAAATGCATCGAAGCGGCACAGGAAGAATTGAAAAAAATTCGCGCGGAGCAACTCGCAAAACTCGAAAAGGTTGCAGGGCTTACGGTGGATGACGCAAAACGCATTCTTCTTGATAACGTCGAAAAACAATCAAAAGAAGATCTGCTTTCGCGCCTACGAAAGATGGATACCGAAACACAGGAAGAACTTGAAAAAAAAGCAAAAGAATTGTTGAGCTTGGTGATTTTGCGCTGCGCATCATCGCATGCGGTTGAAATGACAACAACGGCCGTTGCGCTTCCTTCAGACGAAATGAAGGGCCGCATCATTGGAAAAGAAGGACGTAATATTAAAGCCATTGAACAAATGACCGGCGTGGAAATTATTGTTGATGAAACGCCAAACATGATCACGCTTTCCGGCTTCTCGTCTATTCGTCGTCAAGTGGCAAAACGCGCTATTGAAAAGTTGATCCTTGATGGTCGCATCCATCCGGCGCGCATTGAAGAAACGGTTGAAGAGGCAAAACGCGATTTGGCGCTGGATCTCAAAAAATCGGGAGAAGACGTGCTCTTTGAATTGGGTATCACGGGCATTGATCCAAAATTGGTCATGATTTTAGGGCGCTTAAAATATCGCACAAGTTACGGACAAAACAACTTGCAACACGCAAAAGAGGTGGCGCTGCTTTCCGCAATGCTCGCCACAGAATTAGGTGAGGACGTGATGATCGCAAAAAAGGGTGGACTTTTCCATGACATTGGAAAAGCCGTTGATCATGAAGTGCAAGGCGGACATCCGGAAATCGGCTACACGATCCTGAAAAAATTCAACTTCCCCGAAGAGATCTGCTACCCAGCGCTCTCGCACCACGAAGACAAGCCAAATACATTGGTTGGCATCATCGTAAAAGTAGCAGATGCAATTTCTGGCGCTCGCCCCGGCGCACGAAAAGATACACTGGAACAATATATTAAACGGCTTGAAGATCTTGAGAAGGTGGCAACGGATTTCCCCGGCGTTGCAAAGGCATATGCCATTCAAGCAGGGCGAGAACTGCGCGTGTTTGTGACACCCGAACAAATTGATGATCTGACGGCGCATAAACTCGGACGCGATATTGCGCAAAGAATTGAAGCCGAACTACAGTATCCGGGAGAAATTAAAGTCACGATTATTCGAGAAACTCGCGTCATCGAGTATGCCAGGTAAATTCCGCGTACTCATCTTCGGTGATATCGTTGCCAAGGCCGGACGCAAAGCGATCGCGGCAGTGTTGCCTCAACTCAAAAAACAATACGCGCCTGACCTCACCATTGCGAATGCCGAAAACATCGCGCATGGTATTGGCGCGACTGAAAAAACAATGAGCGAGCTCCGCACAACAGGCATTGATTTTTTTACATCCGGTAATCACATCTGGAGTAAAAAAGAAATTGTCGATATCATGAATGTTTCAGAACCGATACTTATCCGTCCCGCAAACTACCCTCCAAAAAGCCCGGGCGTGGGATGGCGTACGCTTACTGTCAATAATCTTCCCGTACTCATTGTGAATCTCCAGGGACGTGTGTTTATGGCGCAAGATCTCGACTGTCCGTTTCGCATGCTCGATACAATCCTCGAAAAAGAAAAAGATACGAAAATCATTATTGTTGATCTCCACGCCGAGGCAACATCAGAAAAAGTGGCGCTCGGATATTATGCTGATGGACGTGTTTCCGCATTTGTTGGAACACACACGCACATTCCCACGGCCGACGCGCGCATACTCCCGAAAGGAACCGCGTATGTGACCGATCTCGGGATGACTGGACTTCGCGACAGCGCGATTGGCGCGAACCTTTCGGCAGTAACTGAAATGTTTTTGACGCAACGATCGCATCCCGAGATGCACGAAACGCCGGAAGAAGGGATCATGGTTGTGAACGCCGTGACGATTGACATTGACCCTGCAACCGGAAAAGCGCATACTATAGAAAGAATACAGAGGGAGGTAACCGTATAGCCCCTATGAATAAAGTAGAGCTTGTAGAAAAAGTTGCGCCAAAAGTCGGCCTCACAAAAAAACAAGTTGAAGAAACACTTGACGCGCTTCTTGATACAATTATTGAAACACTCAAAACCGGCGGCGAAGTAACGCTCACCGGTTTCGGACAATTTCTTGTGCGACATCGCAGCGCACGCATGGGAGTGAATCCGCAAAAACCAAGTGAAAAAATGCAAATCCCCGCCGTCACCGTTGCGAAATTCAAAACCGGAAAAGCATTAAAAGATGCGCTGAAAGGGAAGACAGCACCACCGACCACGCCAGTTACATAAAAATACAGCAAAAAACACCTCAAATTTTTTCAAGGTGTTTTTTAATTTCTAAAAAAACAATATCCGTATGTTCGCATACTAAGAATCCTCGGCATGTGCCGAGGATTCTTTCTAATCTTCAAAGTTTCAAACACGTCGGGTAAAAAATTTATTTTGCCCCCACCAGGAGTTGAACCTGGACTCACTGCTTAAGAGGCAGTTACTCTACCATTAAGTTATGGAGGCGCTATGAACGTAAATTGAGCCTGTAGAAAAATGCTGTTTGTCATTCCCGCGCATGCGGGAATCCAGTAAAAGCGTAGGGATTCTGGATCCCCGCTTTCGCGGGGATGACGTTTTTGAGACTTAAACCGTATTTTTCTACAGTCTCAAATTAACAGGACGCGCTGTTTTTTGCAATGACTGCCACTTTTTCTGAACAAGATCCGCTTTAGGTGCAATAGTTTTTAACGATGCCTTGATCCATCCAAACACGCGATAACGCATATCAACACTCTTCGGTACTTCAATTCTCATCGTTCCGTAATACAAATTATTTTTCTTGTATCCTGTACTGAAAGGCTTCACATAACTTTTACCGAAATTGTTTAGTGGAATGCCCGTGAGATCTGACCAAAATTTCTTAATATGTAATTCGTTCTGTTGCGGATAAATATTCAACCGAGCTTTCAAATATCGCGACGGGATGCCAAATACCGTACCAAACCACTGTACAATGAAAAGAATTAAGTGTGGATCTGAATTCGTAAGTTCCATTCTTTTTCCCTTACTCCCCTCTGCCCAATAGAGTGCCGCGCCCATGAGACGCAACGTTTCAAAAGAGAGTGGAAAAGAAATTTCATGTCCTGCCTGCGCGATAATGTGTTCAACTTCACGCGCTCTTCTCTCTTTCTGGCTCTGTGATCCACGTGAAAGAATTTCTATGCGTTTCGTATATAAACGTTTTCGATGCTCTAACTTCAATGCTATCCCCTTCAACCAAAGACTGAGTGTGCTCTTTGCTACAGGGATATTCTTCCTGATCTCATTGTAACTGAGTCCGCGTTTACGTAATCGAACTGCTCTCAATTTTAAAAGGGAATAGTCGTGATTCATCATACCTCCAAGTATACCACATAGAAGAGACGATCTCAATGGGTATTGCAAAGAACGTAGTTACGCCAAGAGAATCGTCTACAACGCTCGTCGGCTTCCGCCGGTTCGGTCGCTATGCGCCATGAGGGATACATTCGGTCACCAGTTTCGCTTCGCGAACTCGCGACCCCGCCTCGCATCGCCTTCAGCGATATGCTCCAGCTTTCGAATCCCGATCGTGAGACACACGTGCGTCTCACTCCCGTGCGCATACTTTCAGTATGCGCCCAGAGGGATTCGAACCCCCAACAACAGCTTCGAAGGCTGCTGTGATATCCATTTCACCATGGGCGCATGATGAAAAGACTATCACGTGAAAACAAAAAAGGCAACGGATGTAGTTGCAATGTACTTCTCGACTTCCCTGCCTGCCGGCAGGCAGGGCTCGAAGAATAATACCTACTCCAACACTTCGCCCACCAAATACTCCTGTGCTTTTTGTTTTTCAACAAGCCCTTGCTGCACGAGTTGACGCAAATCTTGCGCAAAGGTGAACATGCCTTCACGCGCGCTTGTTTGCAGAACGCTCTTAATCTGCACTGTTTTATTCTCTCGAATAAGATGCGCGACTGCTGGCGTATTCAAAAGTAATTCCCGAGCGGCAATGCGTCCGCCGCCTTTTTTGGGTAAGAGCTGTTGAACAACCACCGCGCGAAGTGTCATCGCAAGTTGCAAGCGAATCTGCGTTTGTTGATGCGGGGGGAAGACATCAATAATGCGATCAATGGTCTCTCCAGCGCTGTAGGTATGCAACGTTCCAAATACTAAGTGCCCCGTCTCTGCAACGGTGAGAGCGAGCGCGATCGTATCAAGGTCCCGCATTTCACCAACCATAATGACATCCGGATCTTGTCGCAACACATGTTTCAATCCTTCCGTAAAGGATCGTGTGTCTTCGCCAAGTTGCCGTTGACGAATCACGCTCTTCTTCATGGAAAAAATAAATTCGATCGGATCCTCAAACGTCACAATTGTTTCCGAGCGCTCACTATTGATACGATCAATCATTGAAGCGAGCGTTGTTGATTTCCCTGATCCGGTTGGTCCGGTCACTAAAATAAGCCCATGCGGAAGTTCCAAAAGCTTTTTTACAATCTCCGGCGTTCGCAAATCTTCGAGCGTCGGAATTTCTTTTGGGATAAGGCGTGCAACAAAACTCACGTTGCCGCGCTCAACGTGGCAATTCAACCGAAACCGATCACCGGTTTGCGAGGTATACGCCGCATCAAGTTCTTTCGCTTCTTCAAATTGCGCAAATTTTTCTTTGGAAACGAGCGCTGTGACAAGTCCTTGCACATCCGAAGCAGTAAGCGCGCTTCCTCCCTCCATTTCATGCAGTTCGCCGTCAATCCGAACAACGGGCAAGCGCCCCACAACACAATGAATGTCGGATGCTTTGTGATCGACGGCGTATTGAAACAATTTTTCAGGAGTAATCATGAGACTGTAGAAAAATGATTTTTATTGCCTGAGCCTGTCGAAGGCCATTGCGAATCTTAGCAAAAAACCCCTTCGACTTCGCTACGCTTCGCTCAGGGAATAACGTTTTAGGGTGTTTTTCTACAGTCTCAATCATAGTACGATAGAAAAGAGACTAGTAGAAACACTCAAGATGCGACGGGCTGGAGCGAGTACCCTTGCGAGACGTACTGAAGGTACGATGAGCAAGGAACGGAGCGAAGCCCAAGCCCGAAGGGTCGCCGCATGTATTGACGGGCTTTGCCCGACAGACATGCAAGCGACAGGTTGAGTGTTTATGCGGTCTCACTACCATTTCTTAACTTCAAGCGCTCTCTTTGCCGCATCAACTTGCGCTTCCTGCTTTGAGAGTCCTTCGCCTTTTGCTATCAGCGCATCATCAAGATAAATGCCGACGGTAAAATTCTTTGCATGGTCAGGCCCTTCTTCTCCAAGCACCTTGTACGATGGCGTGACCCCAACGCGCTCTTGCGCTTCTTCCTGAAAACGACTCTTGGGATCCATCCATAATTTCTTTTCAAGAATTTCCGGGAGACGCGCAAGGATAGCGGTACCGACAAACACACGCACGATCTCTATGCCGCGATCAAGATACAGCGCTCCAATAAATGCTTCAATAGCATTGGCAAGAATATATTGCCGCGCCTTGCCACGATCTTCTGCTTCCCCGCGCGAAAGATAGAGATACTCTTCAAAATCAAGGCCACGAGCAATCTCGGAAAGGATGATTGCGTTTACAAGACTCGCGCGCCAGTTCGTAAGTTCTCCTTCCGGAGACTGCGGATAATGTTCGTACAGATACTCCGTAACGACGAATTCAAGTACCGCGTCGCCTAAAAATTCCAGCCGTTCGTTGTGTCCCAAATGAAAATCCGGATGCTCATTCAAATACGAACGATGAATAAACGCTTGCGTCAAAAGATTACGATCCTTAAACACCGTATCAAGTTTTTTCTCAAGTATGGCGAAATCTTTCATTGTTCTTTATTCTCTGTTATTTGCTGATCAATTTCTTTCACCTGCCCCTTCTCTACCATTTCACGATAAATAGCGCCCAACACGCCATTCACAAAACGACCGGACGACTCTCCACCAAATGTCTTCGCAAGTTCAATGGCCTCATTGATGCCAACCTTCGCAGGAATGTTTTTCGCAAATACGAGTTCATAAATACCGATACGAAGCACCGTACGATCAACGATCGTAATTTGCGGAATAGGCCACTCCGGCGCGAAACGCACCATATAGTGATCAATGTCAACGCGATGCTCTAAGACATTCTTTATAAGTTCTTCTGCAAAATTGCCATCATCAAAATCTGGCGCAAATTCTGCCTT
>CAYHPG010000037.1:0-7984 GCA_964358625.1 uncultured Gammaproteobacteria bacterium | reverse complement strand
AGACGAAACTTGATACAACGGCAGCGTATCGTCTTGTGGTGAATGGTGAATCCTTTGGTGTCGTGCCGCAAGCAGAAACAGACAAGATACGCAATACCTATGGCGTGGCGCTTGCCGGCGTCCGTTCGTATTTCTTCCAAACAAAAGCGACGTTGTGTACGGCTGATCGCGCGGCGATTACGGTAACTCCCCCAGTAAAAAATGAACTACAGCAAACCGTTGCAAACCTCGATCATTTTAGCTGTGGCAGGGATGATTGTCCGGGCGATCAAAAGCGTACGATTGGCGCAGAAGGAAAGGGGAATCAGCATATGTATGAGGCACAAGCATATGATCGAAGCGGGCAACTTCTTATGATTGGTTCTGTTGCATGGTCAAAAGATACTCGCGACGAAACCATTGCGCTTTCTGGAATAACTGGCGCAAAAATAAATGCGACGAGTCTTGTGAAAAATGGCGAGGTGGAAGTAACCGCAGAAGTCGTTGGGAGCCCGGTGGAGGCGGGAAAAGCATCGCGGACGTTGCGCGTTGTCTCATTTATGTGCGAGAATCCATGGCCGTCTCTTGCGCAATTCCCGTGGAAAGATCCAGAGACGCATTTTGAACTTTTTTATTGTCGTGATGCGGGGAGTCTGGGGCGTGACGATGATCTTCCGGAATTAAAAACGCCTATTGCGGTGCCGCGTGGACAGGGCGACGATAACTTTTTAAAAGATTTCCTTCTTCCCGTGAATGAATAATTCTCTATGCCTCCTATCTTCCTCTCCATCACCCTCCTTGCCTCCACCCTCTTCTTCATCGTGTCTCTTGCCGTTGCGCAGGTGCCTCCACGCGATGCGTTAGGCGTGCGGGTCTTTAAGAATCCGGAAGGACTTTCCGCAGCAGACTGGTACCGCGATCAATGCAAAGGAGCAACCAAAGCATTCTTAAAGTGCGGTACACCAACCCCGATCATTGTTGACGGCTACGATGGCGTCAAAGACGGGAACACGGTCTACGTGAATGCGGCAAACAAAGGATCAGACGGCAAGATCTACACGAATATCTACCTCCTTGCGGTTGCGGAAGGGGGAAGTACTGCAGGATCCGCAGTCTTTGATCAAATTCTTGCCAACTGGAAATTCCCCACTGCTACGCAAAAGCTTTCCAGTGACGACGCCGCCAAGCTTCGCCGCGATGTCCGCCGCCACGCACAACTCACCTCCCTCCGTCGATTCCTTGATAGCTACAAATCGGCGAAACGCTGCAGCTTCACCCGCACCCAACTTTGCAGTGATACCAATCCTTGTAGCCAAGGCCAAACCTGCGGCAACTACCTCCCCACACTTGCTTCCGGCACCTACATCCCCAAAGTTTCTTTTTCCACCTGGCCATCGTGGCAACAAACCCTTGGCCAAGCCCTTGGATCAACGCTTCCCACTGACAGCGGCCGTCCCTACCTGCTTCCGGATCCGAACGATGCATCCAAACTTTCATGGCAATGGAAACACTTTATTGGCTGCGGTAACCCCTATGACCCCGACACTTGCTGGGATGCCCGCAAAGCCACTATGGCATGCCCCCTCCAAGCCTACGCTTTTGCCTACCGCTACAGCGAGCAGAATCAGAATCCTGCATACACTCTCACCACCACCTATGAATCAGCAACGATCCCCGATAGCTGGCGAGGAGAAATCCACGATCCGCGTTCCTGGGCAGGGTCGCTGTGTACGGCAATCGCCGGCGATACCCTCGATGCTGACCGTGATGCCGATGGCGTTAAAGACCGATTTGATAATTGTCCGGAAGACCCAAACCCGATTCTTCAAGGACAAACCAAGCAAACCGATAGCGACAATGACGGCAAAGGAGATGCCTGTGATTGGGTCATGCGCAAGATCAATGGTCAGGATGCAAAGATTTTCTGTCCTTTGGATGATCGTAATGATATTGATAAAGATGGTATTTGTGGAAATGTAGATACGTGTCCCTTTGTCGTGGACACTGGACGATTGGTGAATGGCATTGACGAGGCATGTAGCTCATCTTATTGCGGCAATAGTAGCGTGAATAAATTTGTTGGCGAGGATTGCGATACCATTGGAGGCAAAGGCACCTCTGCAACCGACCAATACTCCTGCGGCGCTCCGGGATCAGGCAATGACTGCAAGTGGCAAGGGGGATGGTGTGGGGATAAGGAAGTGAATGGCACGGAACAATGTGATGGGCGTGGTGGGCATGGATCAAGCGACACGGATCAATACGAATGCGGAGCGGCAACGCCGCGAACATCAACGTCGTGCCGTTTTGTTGGCGGATGGTGCGGAGATCGAATAAAGAATGATCCTGAACCGTGCGATGTAAATGACCAGACAAAAGCAGGACTGCAAGCAAATCAGATTTGTATAAAAACTGATGGTGGCACATGTGAAGTACAACAGCGGACGTACTGCGGCGATGGCGTCGAGCAGAATTCAGAGGAGTGCGTTCAGATGAGCGCAGTTACATGGAAACAAGAATCTCAAGCATCATGGCCAGCACGCTATGGACACACCGCCGTAGTGTTTAATAATAAGATCTGGGTGATGGGGGGGTATAATATTAGTGTTGGCTATTTGAATGACGTTTGGTCTTCGTCCGATGGGAAGAATTGGAGCCAAGAACCTCAAGCATCATGGCCAGCACGATATTTACACGCCGCCGTAGTGTTTAATAATAAGATCTGGGTGATGGGGGGGTATAAGACTAATAACTATTGGAATGACGTTTGGCACATTCCGTAATAAAAAGAGAGCATATTTGTTTGTCGACTAACGTATTTTGGGATATAGTTAAATTTATAGGTAATTATAATTTTATTGATACTATGTTTGATCAAAAACCAGAAGGAGTTGAAGATATTTTTGCGGATACCGAAAAAGCCGGAGCGCCGGCAGGGGAAACGCCAAGTGTTACCCCTCCTCCACCCATTGAATCACGTGGTGGACTTTTCAGTGGAAAACTTTTGTGGGGTATTCTTGGTGCTATTGTTCTTGTTGTACTCGTCGGTGGTGGACTCTATTTGGCGTTACGCGGGGGGAACGAAGCATCATCTGTTGCAGGTGAGCCGTCAGTTGCTCCAGCGCTTGAACCTGTCTCTGCGCCGGCAGTAGCGCCAGTCTCTACTCCTGAACCCGTGCCTGTTGTGGCGCCAGATCCGGGAACAACACCCACTGATACAGATAGTGATGGACTCCCAGATTCCGAAGAAGCCTCCGCGGGAACAAATCCCTTGAAAGCAGATACTGACGGCGACGGACTTTCTGACGGAGAAGAAATTCGTACATACAAAACAAATCCTCTTGCTCCGGATACGGATGGCGATATGTTTACCGATGGAGGCGAAGTAAAAGCAGGATATAATCCGCTTGGCCCAGGGAAATTGTAGAACGAGATTGCAAAAACAACGGAGATAAAAACAACGGAGATACGATCTCTGTAAAATTACAGAGATCGTATCTCTGGAATGAAAATTTTCACGCATTTCTGCAATCTCAAGATATTTTTCTATGTTTGGTAATACAAAAGAAAAAGCAGTACCGACACCTCCACCGGCGCTTCCCGAAGGAGTGGTGTTTCACGTAATGCCCGGAAAATATCAGGGAGTGAAAAGAGCGTATACGCCACCCCCACCCCCGATAACAAATCCGCCAGCCGGCGGAGTTGTTACGGGGCAGGCCCCTCCAGTAAAGAGACCGATACCTGCATCGACACCTTCTCCTTCTACTATTCCAGTCGTGCGACCCGCAGCCCTTGTTGGAGGGAAAAAGATGCTCGTCATGTGGGGCGTTGTCGCTCTTGTTGTTCTCGTGGGTGGGGGGCTTGCTGTTTTTTTTCTTATCCCGGAAAAACCGAAACCTCTTCCTGCGCAAGCGCCTGTTGTAACGCCAGAACCAGAATCTGTTTCAGAGCCAGTCCCCACTTCTTCTCTATCTTCCGAACCAACGCCCGTTCCTGAACCAATTGCGCCGACCACGTCTCCCGAACCAACGCCGCAAGAAGCCGTTTCCTCGACTGACATCGACTTTGATGGGTTAACTGACACGGAAGAAACTCTTTATACGACGCAATCGACAATTCCCGATACCGATAGCGATGGCTATCTTGATGGGCAAGAAGTGACAAATCTTTATAATCCGACGGGTACTGCTCCCGTACGCCTTGCTGATTCAGCTCTCGTGACGCGTTATACAAATCCCACGTTTGGATACTCAATTCTTCGTCCCGCGCCGTGGGTCGTTCGCGCGCTTGATGAAAAAAATCCGCGCGAGGTTTTATTTAACGCGCCAACCGGAGAATTTATTCAGGTCATTGTTGATGATAATACGGAGGGGTTGTCAGCGGTACAGTGGTATGCAAAACAATTTCCCGACATTCTTCCTGAAAGTCTTGAGCGTGTTTTTATGGGCAATCTTGATGGTGTATGGACGCAAGATAAGACAACAGTTTACCTTACGAAGACGATGCCAGATGCGAGTGGAAAGCGGGTACTCTTTGGCATCACCTATAACTATGGAGAACGTACGAACGTGAATTTCCGCACCACATTCACGATGATGCTCAAAAGTTTTTCTGTATTCTAACCGCCATGCAAGAACTTGTTGTGCAGAAGGAGCGAGCAGGATGGCGTATTCCGAATCATCGTCGATGGAGGACGCTTTTTGAAAAGGCGAAGCGACATATACGATTTCCGAAGCATGTCGTTGTTACTGTTGGGATTGTCGGCGATAGGACGATCGCGCGGCTGAACAGCATGTATCGGGGGAAACAAAAAATAACTGACGTCCTTTCCTTTCAATATACAAAAACAAAAACTTCTTTAGAGGGAGATATTATTATTTCGTTGCCACAGGCACGGCGACAAGCGCGTGTGATTGGCAATACGACCACGGAAGAACTATCCTTTCTTTTTGTGCATGGACTTTTGCACCTTTTCGGATATGATCACGAAAAGAACAAAAGTGAAGAACGAAGGATGTTCGCGTTACAAGATCTTATTCTCGGAAGAAAAAAATGAATATCGTTCGACTTTTACAAAGTTTTCGCTATGCGCTTCGGGGCCTTTTCATGGTCTGGCGTGAAGAGCAAAATTTTCGCGTGCAATCGGTTTCTGCGCTTGTTGCCTTCGTGCTGGCATGGTATTTTCATATTACCCGCACCGAATGGTTCTTCCTTGTTCTTGTCTCGCTCATTGTTCTTGTGCTAGAATTACTGAACACAATTTTTGAACGGTTTACTGATTTTTTCTCACCGCGCCTTCAGCATATTGCGGCAACAATAAAAGATGTGATGGCCGCCGCAGTGCTTATGGCCTCTCTTGGCGCGTTCACCATCGGAGCGCTTATTTTCTGGCCTTATATGTTTACTCGTAACTTGTAACTCGTAACTTGTAACTCGATTTGAGTTTCAAGTTTCATGATACAAGTTTCACGATTTTGCATGGCTCGTGACGTGATCATTGCTGGAATCGATATTGGATCAACCGCAATTCGTATTGCCGTTGGACAAAAATTAGCGGAAAGCCGTTTGCATATTATTGGCGTTGCGGAATCCTCCTCCGAGGGTGTAGCAAAAGGCGTTGTGACGTCGATTGATGATGCAGTATCCGTTCTTTCACAGTGCATCGAAAAAGCGGAACGTCTTTCTGGCGTGCCGATTGATCGGGCGTATGTGAGTATCGGCGGCAATCGCATCACGGTGCAAAAATCTCGTGGCGTCGTTGCGGTATCCAAAGCAGATGGAGAAATTAGAGAAGATGATGTTGATCGTGTCATCGAAGCGGCAGAAGCAGTTGCGACTCCTCCGAATTATGAGATCCTCCATGTCATCCCGCGAAGCTTCACGGTCGATGGGCAAGGAGGAGTAAAGGATCCCGTTGGCATGACCGGTGTTCGATTAGAAGTTGAAGCACAAATTATTCATGCACTCTCATCACACGTGAAGAATATTACAAAAACCGTCTATAGAACAGGCGTTGATATTGAAGATTTGGTCTTAGCCCCTCTCGCCGCCGCTGAAGCTGTGCTTACAAAGCGGCAACGAGACCTTGGTGTTGTCCTTGTGCTTCTTGGCGGGGCGACAACTGGCATACTTGTCTTGGAAGAAGGAGATGTACTGCACACGGCGATCCTTCCTTTGGGGAGCGGACACATAACTGCTGATCTTGCTATTGGACTCCGTACCTCTATTGACGTTGCGGAGCGTGTCAAGGTAGAATATGGAACAGCAATCCCCAGCGATATCGGTAAGAAAGAAGAGGTGTCATGGAAGGAAGTTGGAGGGAGCGAAGAAGGCGCGTTTTCACGGCGGCAAACGGCGGAAATCATCGAAGCGCGACTGGAAGAGTTATACGATTTTATTGACAAAGAATTAAAGAAAGTAAATCGGAGCGGGCTTCTTCCTGCAGGGGTCGTTTTGACCGGCGGCGGGGCAAAGCTTTCTGGGATCGTTGAAGTGGCGAAGCGTAAATTGCGTTTGCCCGCGACCATTGGGAAACCGCAAGGACTCACGACCGCAATTGAAAAAATTCATGATCCAGCATTTGCGGTGGCAGTCGGATTAGTGCTTTGGGGAAAAGGAATTGATGATCGAACGCCGCCAACACTTCTTGGAAGATTTTCGAGCGTAGGAGCAGTGACAGGACGGATGCGTGATTGGTTTCGATCACTGTTACCTTGAGAGAAAAACTCGAACAAAAAAATTGTTCAGTATTATATTTTAGAACTTGAAACTTGGAACTTGAAACTTACAGCGAGATTCACGTTTCATGATTCAAGATTCATGAATAGTTATGGAAGTGAAACCTTCAATCGAAACATTTGCAAAGATAAAAGTCGTCGGCGTTGGCGGCTCTGGGGGATCAACCGTGAATCACATGGTGCGATCAAAAATTCGTGGCGTTGAATTTATTGCCGTGAACACCGATGCGCAAGCATTGCATCACAGTCTTGCGAGCGTGAAGCTCCATATTGGGAAATCGACGACTCGCGGTCTTGGCGCTGGCATGGATCCGGAGATGGGAAGAAAAGCGGCTGATGAAAATCAAAATGAAATTCGCGAGACCTTGAAGGGATCGGATATGGTCTTTGTGACGTGTGGTCTTGGCGGCGGCACCGGCACCGGCGCGTCGCCGCTTGTTGCAGAGATCGGTCGTGATTCGGGCGCCCTTACGGTTGCGGTCGTCACAAAACCTTTTTCATTTGAAGGAACGCAACGGAAAGTGCTTGCTGATCGCGGATTGAAAGAGCTTACGGAAAAAGTGGATACGATCATCACCATTCCGAACGATCGTATTTTGGAAATTGTGGATAAAAAGATGTCCCTTGTTGAAGCGTTTGCGGTAGTGAACGATGTCTTGCGCCAGGGCGTACAGGGTATTGCCGAGCTTATCACGGTTCCGGGACTTACGAACGTTGATTTTGCGGATGTAAAAGCCATTATGCGCGATGCCGGTTCAGCGCTTATGGGTATTGGCGAAGGGACTGGCGAGAATCGGGCAGTCGATGCGGCAAAAGCAGCAATTAATAGCCCGCTTCTTGAACTTTCGATTGAAGGAGCAAAGGGTATTCTTTTTAATATCATCGCAGGGCCGGATCTTAAGATGCATGAGCTTGCTGACGCGGCAAAAGTCATTACCGCGCAAGCAGATCCGAATGCCAAGATTATCTACGGAACCGTGATTGACGAGAATATGAAGGATACCGTGCGTATTACGGTGATTGCGACCGGGTTTGGCGAGGACGGAAAAGCGCCGATGCGTAGCGAGGCAAGCTTCCGCCCGAGTCTTTTCATGCGAAAAGCAGAAAAACCGCAAGCAGGGGGGAATAAAACAGCCCCAGAGAAGCCAACAAAGGAAGAAGGAGAGGAAGAGGATGCCGCAGAACTTGATATCCCTGCCTTCATCCGAAAAAAAATGGGATAGTATCAAAGTCAATAAAAAATTCGTTCCGTAAGGGACGAATTTTTG
>CAYHPG010000036.1:2452-8099 GCA_964358625.1 uncultured Gammaproteobacteria bacterium | reverse complement strand
TGCCCGATAGTGACGCGAGGAACAGGTTGAGCTTTTATGCAGTCTTAATTTTATGGCAAGAGTTAAACGAGGAGTAATGCACACAAAGCGTCGCCGCAATTGGTTGCAACAAACCAAGGGGTTTAAGTGGGGGCGCAAAAGCAGAATCACGCTTGCAAAGACCGCTGCGACAAAAGCGGGAGTCTATGCGTATCGCGATCGGCGGAATAAGAAACGAGAATTCCGAAAACTCTGGCAAATTCGCATTAACGCTGCGGCGCATAATGCAGGGATGAATTACAGTAAACTCACGCACGCATTAAAGACAAAAAATATTGCGCTTGACCGAAAAATACTTGCAACACTTGCGATGGACTATCCGAAGGTGTTTGCAGCTGTCGTTGCTGCGGTGAAGTAAATGTGAGCTGAATCAATTTTTCGAGGTCCGACCTCATAAGGAGGTCGGACCTCTTTAGTTGAATAGGTTCAATTTTTACGCTACACTTATTATATGCTTACGCGAGAAACGATACAGAAAATAGTGGCAAAAGCGATTGCATCGGCGCAAAAGGAAGGGCAGCTTCCTTCGTTTGTTGTTCCAAAAATTCGCATTGAGCATCCGACGCAAGCAACGCATGGCGATTATACGACGACGATCGCCTTGCAACTCGCGAAGATTGTCGGAAAAAATTCTCGCGATGTCGCGGCGATTATTGTGCAACAGATACAAGGGGCACCCTTGCATGCAAGGGTGCCCCTTGTCGCAAAGATCGAAATCGCAGGGCCAGGGTTTATTAATTTCTTTTTGTCAGAAAAATTTTTGCGCGCAGAAGTTACGCGTATAAAAAAAGCTGGCGAGCATTACGGGAATGCCACGATTGGCAAAAAGAAAAAAGTCCATCTTGAATTTATTTCGGCAAATCCGACGGGCCCTTTAACGCTTGCGAACGGTCGCGGCGGGTTTACGGGTGACGTACTCGGAAACGTGCTCGTGCGCGCAGGATATACCGTGCGACGTGAATACTACGTGAATAACGCAGGGAATCAGGTGCGAACATTGGGTGCGTCGGTACTCGCGGCAATTGGGGAAGCGACTCCGGATGAGAAACATTACCAAGGTCCATACATTAAAGAATGGGCGCTCTCGCATCGAAAGGAGATTACCGGAAAAGATGTGACGACCGTTGGTACGCAATTCGCGCATGAACTTTTGACCACTATGATTCAACCGCCCATTGCCCGCATGGGCATTCGTTTTGATCGGTGGTTTCTCGAGTCGTCGCTCTACGAAAAAAATTCTGCACCTATTACCGCCGCACTCGCAACACTTAAAAAGAAAAAGATGGTGTATGAGAAAGATGGCGCAACGTGGTTTCAAACGACAAAATTCGGCGACGACAAAGACCGTGTGCTCATGACTTCTGATGGTTACCCAACGTACTTCTTGGTTGACATCGCGCACTACGCGACTGTGCTCGCTGAAGGGTGGTCGCACTATATTAACATCTTGGGCGCGGATCATCACAGTTACAAAACGCGCACGCAAGCTGCGGCGACGGTTCTTGGATACAAGCGATTTGATGTCATCATCATGCAACTTGTACGGCTTATGGATCAGGGAAAAGAAGTGCGCATGTCGAAGCGTCGCGGCACGTATGTGACGATTGACGATCTTTTGGATGAAGTACCAGTGGATGTCGCACGATTTTTCTTTCTTATGTACACGACCACAACGCACATGGATTTTGATTTGGCGCTGGCAAAAGAGCAGTCCCAGAAAAATCCGGTGTATTCGGTGCAGTATGCTCACACGCGGCTTGCGAGCATCGTGAAGAAGGCGCAAGGACTTCCGCAGATGCAGGAAACTAAGTTTCCCCCACGAAACTTAGTTTCCTCGCGTATGCATCCCGCAGAACACGCGCTTATTACAGCGCTCCTTCGGTGGCCGGAGCTTCTTTGCGACGTAGCGCAAAGCTATGAGGTCCATCGCTTACCTGCGTATGCGCTTGAGCTTGCCGATACATTGCATGCATTTTATGAGCAGTGTCGCGTTATGACGGACGCGGGTGTGAATGTAAAGCGCCGTGCAATCGTCGAGGCAGCAGTCATTGTTTTCCGCAATCTTCTCCAAACGATGGGAATTTCTCAACCAGAGCGAATGTAGTTTTAGGGCTGGACTTTTTTATTGTTTTGTGTTATTATTTATCTATATGGAAAACAAACCAACATTTATATCTATCTCAACCGGCACCATGATCCGTGGTCTTCTTATCGTTCTTGGGCTGTGGTTTATCTACCTTGTGCGTGATGTCGTGGCAATACTTTTTGTTGCGCTTATCTTGGCATCGGCATTTGACCGATGGGTGGATTGGTTGCAACGCAAACATATCCCGCGCGCTGTCGGCATTTTATTCATCTATATTATTATCCTTTCGGCATTTAGTCTGGTGATTTCGTCGCTTGTGCCGCCGCTCATCGCAGAAATTCGTGGCGTGGCAATTGATTTCCCGGTGTACTGGGATCAACTTACGCAAAGTGTTTTGAAGGTGCGATCACTTTCCGACCAACCAGCGTTTCTTTCCGGGTTCCAACGGTTGATTGAATCACTTGAAGAGACGCTCGCCGCAACAGGGCAGGGAGTCTTCTCATCGCTTTTCTCTATTTTTGGCGGCCTCATTTCTTTTATCGTTGTACTGGTTATGACATTTTATATGACGGTTTCTGAAAGCTGGATTAAAAGTTCATTTCGCGCGCTTCTTCCGGATAAGTATCAGCCATATGTAACGCATCTCCTTACGCGTATGCAAGAGAAGGTTGGCGCGTGGCTTCAGGGACAAATGATTCTTTCCCTTATCATTGCATCTATTGTGTATCTTGGACTCACCATTATTGGTGTGAAGTACGCACTCATCTTGGCGATCTTGGCTGGGCTCTTTGAATTTATCCCGTACGTTGGGCCGATCATGTCAGCAATCCCCGCAATCTTTTTTGGATTCACACAATCGCCGTTTACTGCACTGCTTGTGCTTGTCATGTATGTCGTGATGCAACAGATGGAGAACCATATCATCGTTCCTGCAGTGATGCGGCGCGCGGTTGGCGTCCATCCAATTCTTTCTATCACGGCGATGCTTATGGGCGCAAAGTTGTTTGGGTTTGTCGGGATCTTGCTTGCCATCCCTACCGTGACAGCGTTTTCCGTGTGGGTGGAGGATATGGTGGAGGAGCGGAAGGAGGCATAAATTGTTCGGGGTCCTGCCCCATTGCTCCCCGCTCCGATGGCATCGTCCCGCCACGGCGGGACTGCTGGCACTCGAGCGGGGTCCCCGCAATGTGTCACCCCTTCACAAATTTATACTTATGGAAGAAAAAAAGAACATCATGGAGAAGCTTGTGTCCCTCTGTAAGCGCAGAGGGTTTCTCTTTCCGTCCTCTGAAATTTATGGTGGGTTGGGAGCCGTCTATGATTATGGGCCGCTTGGTGTGGAATTGAAAAACAACGTGAAGCAATTGTGGTGGAAGACATTTGTGCAGGAGCGTTCGGATATGATGGGGATTGATTCAGCGATCCTTATGCACCCGAAAGTCTGGGAAGCGAGCGGGCATCTCAAAAGTTTTTCGGATCCGCTCATTGATTGTAAAAAATGCCGCAAGCGGTTCCGCGCAGATCATTTAGTGCCTGCGGAATCGCTTTCTCCGCATATATTTAAAGAGAAACAGGTGGATCATCGACCGAACCGATGCCCGGAATGTGGCGGCGAACTTACCGAAGCGCGGCCATTTAATCTCATGTTCAAAACATTCATGGGGCCGATAGAAGATGAAGCATCGGTTGCGTATTTGCGTCCGGAAACCGCTGCGGGGATGTTTGTAAATTTTAAACAAGTGATGGATGCCATGCATCCGAAACTACCGTTTGGTATTGCACAAATTGGAAAAGTGTTTCGGAATGAGATCACCACTGAAAATTTTATTTTCCGCACGCGCGAATTTGAAATAATGGAGTTTGAGTATTTTGCGACGCCGGAAAGCGCACCGGCAAAGTTTGATGAGTGGCTTTTGGTGATGAAGCGTTTTGGGGAGGCGCTCGGACTCAAAGCAGAAAAGTTTCATGATAACGAGAAAATTGGAGCGGACCTTGCGCATTACAGTTCGCGAACCATTGACCTTGAATATCAGTTTCCGTTTGGTGTGAAAGAACTCTGGGCGATTGCAAACCGGACGGATTATGATTTACAGCAGCATGAAAAAGCGTCAGGTCAGAAATTGCAGTACCGTGATCCGGAAACAGGAAAGGAGTTTACTCCTCACGTGATTGAGCCGACATTCGGGCTTGATCGGACGGTGTTGGCGGTGCTTGCGGAAGCGTACGAAGAGGTGGCAGTGCGGTCAGGATCGGAAGACACGAAGAAAAAGCACGATACGGAAACCATTTTGCATTTGCCGAAAGCGCTCGCGCCGATAAAAGTCGCGGTGTTGCCGTTATCAAAAAAAGAAGCATTGCAAACGGAAGCGCGATCGATTTCCGCCGATCTTCGGAAACATTGGATGGTGCAGTATGATGAGACGGGAGCGATCGGGAAACGCTATCGACGGCAAGATGAAATTGGGACGCCATTTTGTGTGACCGTGGATTTTGAAACCGCGCAAGATAAGAAAGTAACGGTGCGTGATCGCGATACCATGAAACAAGAACGCATTGCGATAGCCGAACTTGTTCCGTATCTAAAAACGAAACTTTAATCTTCGAGCGAAGTCGAGAAGTTTTCTATGCTGCATGCATTTTGGGTCACGATTCTCTACGAGCCACTCCTCAATGTTTTGATCGGGATTTACAATACGGTTGGCGCGCCGAATCTTGGTGTTGCAGTGATTTGGCTAACGGTGATTATTCGTCTTTTACTCCTCCCGCTTTCATTCATCGAAGAAAAAAATCGGGAGAAATATAATGATATCGCGCGGAAGTGGGAAGAGCTTGAAAAAGATATTCCGAGCGACCTTATACTGCGTCGCGAACTTTTACGGAAATATTTAAAAGAAAAACGCGTTTCTCCGTGGGCGCGTGGCGCATCGCTTGGCTTCCAGTTGCTCGTCTTGGTGCTTTTGTATCAAGTATTTATTGGCGGGTTTCAAGCGCCGGAGACGTTCCCACTTTATTCATTTGTCGATCGTCCCGAGGTTATCATCACATCGTTTTTTGGATTGTTCGATATCGCGGAGCATAATGCGATTGCAGCTCTTGCGGTAGCAGTATTTCTTTTCATCACGATTGTTCTTGAGCAACGCGAGCGAAAGGGAATTATTACGCGATCACACTTGTACTATCGTATATTTTTTCCCGTATTTACTTTTGTAGCGTTATTTCTTCTTCCATCAGTAAAGTCAGTTTTCATTTTTACCTCCATGCTGTTTACACAAGTGTTGCACATGATCCGTTTTGTTATAAGTCATTTACAAAAACAAGAAAAAGCAATTAAAAAAGCAGCAGAGCCAAAGACTATCTTGACACCAGAGGGCGATCCATGGCAGGCTTTACGGAAGTAGATAACTTACAACTTAGTACTTACAACTTACTACTAAAATTTATGAGCGCAGAATCATTAGACAAACTCATGTATTCATTCGTGGTTGAAGAGGTCTTGGGTGGCATTTTTATATCCGTTCCACC
>CAYHPG010000036.1:0-2442 GCA_964358625.1 uncultured Gammaproteobacteria bacterium | reverse complement strand
TTCCACCGGGCTATGTGGCATGCGTGTATGATCGCGGACGAGGCGTTTTGAAAAAAGTGTTGCCGCCGGGATTGCATTTGAAAATTCCGTTTTGGCAGAAGGCGAAACTCTTCAATACGCAGACACTCGAGTATGCGATTAAGAAAGGATTTAATTTAGAAAATCCCGCTGCGATGGGCGATGTGCCGATTGATGCAACGTCGTCAGATAACAAAAACGTTTCCATTGAAGGGACGATTTTGTTGCGCCTTGACGTGAATCAGATTCCGACGATTTGGCAGACGATTGGTGAGGATTTTGTCGCGAAAATTATCCGCCCGACGATGCGTTCGCGTCTTCGCATGATTGCGTCACGTTTCCCCGTCAATGACATTGCATCGAAGAATCGTGATAAAGTAGAAATGGAAATTAAAAATGAACTCGATCGCATTTTCTTCCCGCGGGGGATTCACGTGGAGAATGTTTTGTTAAGTGAAATTCAAATATAACTCCCTCCTTCTCCCTCTTATATAAGGGGGAGTGAGTGGTGGTTAAACACCTAAATTCGTAATCAATTCGCAAGCTATGTCCAAACGCAATCTCTACATCATCCTCGCCGTTGTCGTGGTGCTCGCACTGTGGCTCGGCGGGTCGTATAATTCGTTCGTTCGTCTTGATCAGCAGGTTGCCGGACAGTGGGCGCAAGTGGAAACGCAATACCAGCGCAGGTTTGATTTGATTCCGAACCTTGTCGAGAGTGTGAAAGGAATCTTCGAACAAGAAAAAGAAGTTTTTGGGAAACTTGCCGATGCGCGTGCGCGGTACAGCGGTGCAAAGACTGTTGATGAAAAGGCAGCGGCCGCAGGGCAAGTGGAAGGTGCACTCGGCCGCTTGCTCGTAGTTATGGAAAACTATCCGCAACTGCGTTCAAGCGAATCGGTGCAAACATTGATGGCACAGATCGAAGGCACAGAGAATCGCGTTGCCGTAGAACGCGGTCGCTACAACGAAGCGGTAAAGCAATTCAACACGCGCATCCGCACCTTCCCGTCAAACTTTGCCGCGCGCCTCTTCGGTTTTGGTGGCAAAGCTTTCTTTGAAGCCGTAGCAGAGGCAGAACAAGCGCCGAAAGTACAGTTTTAGTCACATAACATGGAACACATGACACATAACATCCCTCTCCTCTTAGGAGAGGGTAGGGGTGAGGTTTGTTCTATGCTACGTGCTATGCGTTATGTAAAAAAGTTTTCTTTTCTTCTCTTTTTTTTGGCATTCCCATCGATCGTTTTTGCTTATACATTGCCAGGGAGACCAACCGGCTTTGTGAACGATTTTGCGGGGATGCTGTCGCAAGAAACGCGGAGCGCACTTGAGCAAGAGATGCGGACGTTCCAAGAAAAGACGACTCATGAAATTTCTGTTGTAACGATCGCATCACTTGATGGTGATTACATTGAAAACTATGCAGAGAAATTATTCAAAGAGTGGGGCATCGGAAAAAAGGGCGCGGACAACGGCGTCCTTTTGTTGATTAGCCGTGATGACAAGAAGATGCGGATTGAGGTGGGGTATGGGCTGGAAGGCGCGCTGACGGACGCTGAATCGTCGCAGATTATTCGGAATACCTTGCGCCCCGCGTTTCAGCAAGGGAATTTTAGCGGTGGTATTCGAGAAGCAGTTTCCGAGATTGAGCGCGCAATTCAAGAAGAAGTGCCGATAGAACAAACAACATCATCGAATCGTTTGAGTTCAGGCGGGATCGAATTTGCTTTTTGGATGGGAGCTTTTATTTTAATTTGGCTTTCTTCTGTGCTTGGACGCACGAAATCGTGGTGGCTCGGTGGGGTTATTGGAGGCGCTGTTGGCTTTGTGATAGGATTACTTATTATTGGATTTGTCGCAAAGATTCTCTTATGGGTCATTGTATTGGCGCTCGCAGGACTTGGATTTGATTTTGCGGTTTCAAAAAATTATCAGACGAATAAAGCACTTGGGCGTCGTTCGTCATGGTGGGCGGGTGGCGGCTGGGGCCCGGGCGGTGGGTTTGGAGGCGGCAGCGGAGGATTTGGCGGTTTTGGCGGTGGCGGGTCGGGCGGTGGGGGGGCTTCCGGTGGGTGGTAATATAAAAATTATATGATTTTAAAAGAAAATAATTTTGCATATATTGACGGAGCGAATTTGCATAAAGGCGTAAAGGAATTGGGCTGGGGACTTGATTACAAGCGGTTTCGCGTATGGCTGAAGGACAAATATAATGTTGCCAACGCATATCTATTTATCGGTTTTGTTTCGAAAAATAAAAATCTCTACACTCATCTTCAAGAAGCAGGATTTATTTTGGTCTATAAGGAAGTGACGTATGACGGAACGGGCAGGATCAAGGGCAATTGTGATGCGGCGCTCGTGTTAAAAGCGACCTCTGATTTTTATGAGAAAAATTTTGCAGGCGCTCTCATCGTTTCA
>CAYHPG010000035.1:0-8103 GCA_964358625.1 uncultured Gammaproteobacteria bacterium | reverse complement strand
AACCCTTTCGAGGTGCTTCCATGGCCCAGATCATCAAATTTCCGCGTAGCGCGGAAAAGCGTCATGGGGGAGCTTCGAAGGCAGAAATTCCCCCCGCAGGCGCTCACAAGGCGCAGATCATCGAGCTTCGTACTGTAACGCTCGATGAATTTCTTCTGGCAGTTGACAAGAACGGTGGAGACGCGCGTTCCATCTGCGGCGGCAAGGTTCGCTTCCTTGTAACGGATCCCGATGTCGATCAACTGCTGGACAACGCGCCGCCACTTCCTCCGGGAACGCCTGTTCCCTCGAAGGGAGCCGTTGATCGCCTTCTCCGGAAGGCAAAGAAGCGCACGAGCGCCCCTTGAGCAAGCAGAAGCTAATTCGCTTGCTCTTTTTCTTTTTTTTTGCTATGGTAAAGATATGTCTATTGAGACCACACAACCGAGACACAAAGAGGGTGTAACAGAAAAAGTATCGAACGCGCCAAAATATACACGGGAGCAATTTTTAAAGCTGTATGCATATTTTATTGAGCATCGCGCACGCCTTGCAGCGCTTCCTCAAGAAATTGCTGATTGCAAGAGGAAAGTTCTGCCGCTTGTGCGGAGGACAAAATTAAACTCTGAAGAGAGAGCGTTGCAAGAACACTATAAGGAATTGCAATCGGAACATAAGACGCTTCTTTCCGTATGGGATGTATTGCGGAAGCCAGAGTATCGATCACTGTTACTTGAGCTGACGAAACAACGTGCAGCAACAGTACTTGTGTCAAAGTCAGATGAGCCAGAAGCAAATGAGGAAGAGAAGAGCAATGATGGTCAAGATGTTGCTCCAGAAAAAGAGTACGGAGGTCGTCACGTCGTGGAATGGAAAAAAATTAAGGAAAAACAGGGCTTTCAAATTTCTCCAGCAGGGTTTGTTGATGCGAAGATAGCAAAAAAATATTTGGAATTGTTAATGGAGTATAGTCGCGAACTTGAACTAGAATTTACACAAGACGATATCTCTCATCGGACAGTATTGCAATATAAGAATTTTGTGCAGAAGCGTCTTTTAGAAGCACTTGGAGAATACGCGGATTCTTTTGAAAATGCGGCAACTTCGCGCGAAGATCGTGATCGCATTCGTTATCGCATTCGCCGTGCATTTGAAGATTTTGAAGGGCGTTTGACCGTAACAAAGGAAGTATCACCGAGTGATCGCGATTCTCTTCTTTCATTTTTAAAGTATGTTGTGCATGAGACCGTGCATGATGATCTTGATAATCCGAAGCCATCGTATAGTATTGATGAGGTTTTTTTAGATCTTTAAAATGATGGCGAGAATACGGAAGTGCGTGAAAAAGTACGTCAGAAGCTTGAAATGAGTACGACGGAAAATCGGTACGCAGACGAAGCAATGAATATAATCGAGTTATATGGGGTTCGCCTCCAAGAGCGTTTGCGGAAGGTTATTCCCGATACCACAAAAGCCGAGGGCGAAGGACAACAAGAGCAACGCACAATTCATGAGCGTCGTGAAGAGATTTTGCATAAGATTCTTGCATCAGTGAAACAGGAAATCGTGCAATATAATAAACAGAAGGGATGGAAGGATGTTCGTAAAAATCGGACGGAACGAAAATTTCGTAAGCTTGCAGACGCTGCAGGATAGTTCTATACTAAAAAGTATAACAATCCTCATGCATTATGCCTCAAACACCTATTAAAGTATTACTTGTCGAAGACGATTTAATGCTTTGTGACATGTATCAGATGAAGTTTACGTCTGAAGGGTTTGACGTGTGGAAGGGGAATAACGGGGTTGAGGGGTTAAAGCTTTTGCAGGAAAAGGGAACGCCGGATATTATTTTGCTTGACGTCATCATGCCGCAGATGGATGGGTTCACGATGCTTGCGAAAGTGAAAGAGAATGCTGCATGGAAAAATGTGCCCGTAATTCTTTTGACGAATTTAGGACAGGACAACGATGTGAAGAAGGGGATTGCGATGGGCGCAAATGATTATCTCGTGAAAGCAAATTTTACGCCGGCGCAAGTAGTGGAGAAGGTAAAAGCGCTTTTACAGTCTATAAAGTCATAAAGTCTTTAAAGTCCGTAAAGTCGTGAGCAAAAAAATACTTTCGACTTTTAACTTTTTCCGCCTGAGGCGGATCAGCCTTTGGCGGAGACTTTCGACTTATATAATATGCATCCAAAACAAGAACGAACATTTGTTATGGTAAAGCCCGATGGAGTGAGGCGTGGGCTTACGGGAGAGATTCTTGGGCGCATTGAACAGCGTGGACTCAAAGTGGTTGCGCTTTCAATGGCATCGCCGGCGCGCGCAAAGTTTGATGGGCATTATCCAAAAGATGAGCGATGGATCACTCGTCTGGGTGAAAAAACGCTCGCGACGTATCAGAAGTACGGATTTGATCCGATGCAAGAACTAGGAACAGACAAAGCAGAGAAAATTGGGCCGATGGTTCGCGGATGGCTTCTTGATTTTATGACGTCAGGCCCCATTGTGAAGATGATTATTGAGGGTGTGCATGCCGTGGATATGGTGCGAAAGATCGCGGGAAACACCATGCCGTCAGCCGCGGAAATGGGGACGATTCGCGGAGATTATTCGGTGGACAGCGCTGCATCAGCGAACCGTGATAAACGAGCGGTATATAATCTTGTTCATGCATCAGAAACGCCGGATGAGGCGAAGCACGAGATTGGTTATTGGTTTACGAAGGATGAAATACACGAATATACGCGGATGAACGAGATATAAGATTGGATACAACAAGGGGCACCCTTGTAGCTACAAGGGTGCCCCTTGTTTTTAGAACGGATTATGGAGTTTTTTCCAGTCAATCGCGCGTTCAGCGATTTTTTCTTTGATTTTTTTGATGACGCGATCAAATCGTGTGCGATCAAGTGATTCGGTTGCTACGGTGTTTTTGAGCTCAAGCACGATTGCTGTCGCGCCGATCGTTCGCCACGTTGACAGAAGAAACGACGTGAGAAATAGGAGCGCACCGAAAAGTATGATCGTTGATACGATGTGTGGGAGAATGCGTGTGTAGATTTCTTGGAGTCGTTGTGTCATAGAATTATTCACTCCACGTCGTTGTTCCGGTGAGCGTCATAGTGATTGTTTGTTCTTCGCCATCTCCTTTTTTAGAAAGTGACGGCGAGGGGAGCGAAAAAGAAGATACATTTGATCGACTGCTTGTTGCACGAATCGTTTCTATCGGAAGATAATACGGTTCTCGTTCAATGGCGACAAGCATACGGAGTATTGATTCCCACGTCCCGTCCCATTGCAACGCAAAAGGAGTGGAAACGTCTTTTGCCCCTTCTTTTTTTTCAAGGAGTGGAAGAGTGAGCCGATGGATGATGCGGTGTTCATTTGCGAGCGATTCAAGTCGCGTGATGAATGGAATACTCATGTCATGACGCAACACTGCTGTATCCAGTATACCAACATCGGAGCCGATTTTTTCCCAGTCATCACGCAGTCGTTTTAAAAGAAGCCCTTGTCGATAGCGGCTCTCAAGGCGTTCTTGTTCGATCGCAAGATCGTTGCGTATTGCATTGACGTCACGCACGGTTGGCAGAATAAGAAAAAAGAAAATCGTAAGGATGCCGATGAAGAGCGCGGCAAGCATAAGGATGTTTTTGGTAAACGGACTCTTCATAGCGCTTTCGTATCAATTCCTGATTCCAACTGCCAGTTGATATTGTTTGGCGAAAGAAGGTTCGTTAAGGGGAATGAGAGTTTTGTGATAAAGGGAAGTCGTTCGAGCGCTGTTTTAAACGCGAGAAGATCAGTGCGTGTCGCTGCTTTTCCTTTTAAAGTGAATTGCGGTTTTGTTGTGGCGCTGACCGTCATTTCTGTTACCGTAACGCTTGCTGGCACCGCATTGCCAAGACGCATGAGAAACGCGCTCCATGGAATCGTGTCGCGTTGGAGCCGTTCGAGGAGCGCGGTTGTTTTATTTGTTTTTCGCACAGCAATTTCAAGCTCGCGTGTATGAATATTTGTTGTTGGTGTTGCTGCAAAGGTAAGCACCGTCTGCACGAGGAAATATTTTGTGCCGATCGTTACAATAGCGATACAGCATGCAAGAAAAAGTGCTAGTTCAAGAATTGTTTTTGTACGGTGAAACGCAACACGGATTGTGTGGAGACGTTGTTTTTCCGGTGAAAGAAGATTGATGGTCAGCATAGCATTACGATAATTCACGAAGAGCAAGCCCCAATGCAACTGCCCACGCGAGCGCGTGTTCGGGGAAATTCTTCGGTTTGGGAACGACACTCCACATGTTGCCTTCTGCGACCGGGATACCGAGTTCTTTCGTGAGCATTGCGTCGATTTTTTTTAAATGCGCGCCGCCGCCAACGAGCGCAATGTCTTTGGGGAGTGGTTTTTCTTTTGAGGCAATTTCATCAAGCCCAATCGTGATGCGCTCTACCGTTTCACGAAGATGCGTTTCAATAATTTCGCGAAGCGCGCCAGAGCATGCGGTTTCATCAAATCCGCATCGAATTTTCGTTGCCTCGGCTTCGGGAAGTGGGAGACGGAGTGTTTTTGCAATCGCTTCCGTGAGCATGTGCCCCGTGAGCGGTAGGGAAATAGTAAACAACGGCACGTCATGATGTGCTAAGAGAAAAAGGGTTCGTGATGCTCCAAGATCAATGATGACGCGTGGTTCATGTGCGTCAAAAAGGCGAGCAAGCGCAATGGCTTCGCTTTCAATCGCGGAAGGAAAACATTCTGCAGCTTCAAGGGCGCCTGCGAGCGCGTCGCTCGTGTCGCGCGCGACGGTCATCACAAAGATTGTTGCGACCCCTTCATGGGTATCAATGACTTGCCAGCTTGCGATCGTTGTATCGAGATGCAGGGGAATATGTTTTCCTGCTTCTTCGAGCACCCGTTCTTTCGTGACAAGTGCGGTAGGTATTTGCACGAGCGCCATCTGCGTATGCGCATCAGACAATGAGGCCGTGGTCGTGACGAGCGTTTTTGGGATGGCCTGCTTGATTGTTTTCCAGACGGTTGCGAGCGCATTGCCGCATGCAGATGGATCGAGCATTTTCCCATCGCAATGCACGTCTTTCGGGAAAGCGCCTTCGGCAAAGCTGGCGACAGTGATGCGTTTTCCTTGACGCACGAGGGCAACCATTTTTACGCCGGTATCTGATACATCAATGCCGACGCTGTATTTTTTTGTGAGCCCGTCAAACATACTTTTTTTACTTATTTTATATTGCGAAAGGGGTGACACACTGCGGGGACCCCGATTTGTGAATTACGAAACTCCGATTTCCCCCTCCCTTGACGGGAGGGGACAAAGGGGAGGGTGTTTAAAGCCCCTTATTTTCACCCTCACCCTACCCTCTCCCATCGAGGGAGAGGGAAATAAAGAGAGTTTCGTAATTCAAAGTCCCGAGCACTTACTCGTTTACCTCTTCCCACGTGAGGATACGATTTTCTCCTTGTTTTGGGAAAAACGGCGGAGGGGTGAAAATGAGTCGCGTATCATAGGTGCCCTCCTCGCCACGATACCCAGAAATAATTTGCCCAGAGCTATTCACCCAAGTGAATGCAGGAATTTGATTGCTGATCATCGTGCCTTTTCGACTGATAGTCGAGCGCACGACAAACGGGGCATACGATTTATTACATTTATAGCCGTACTTATTCAACTTTTCATCCGAACAGTAATAATTGCGGAAGAGATGTCCTTTTTGCGCAAAAAGTGCTGCGTGGAGTTCAAGCGTATCTGCGGATTCAAGGGGAATAAGTACATCGTTTTGCGCGATGATGCCAATGGAGCCCAACTTTCCTTCATTGCCAGAAGCGGGTGTCGTGAGACTGCCGTTTATGATCGCCGATGCGCTCGTCATGAGTGTTACCGGCCGTTTGGTTGCGCCATTCACCCAGAGCGTGTCATCAAAAAAGAACAAACTCTGTTCTCCGCACGCTGCTGCCTCCGGAATCGTTGCCGTGCGCACGAGGACTTCGTTTTTTATCCCTTCTGCAGTTTCGACCCATCCGGTGCGGCCATCATACCCCCATACTTTTGGTTTGATCTCGATGACGCGGAAGACATCGAGTGTTCCGTTTTCATTCAATCGTGCGTGATAGCCAAATGCATTGGATGGTTCGAAATACGTGTTTGCGGCGATGGCCTGCGCCTGAAAAACAGGGAGGCCCAGTGTGATCGTATCAAAATCGATTTTTCCCGTTGGGAAATCCCATAACCCCTTTGCTCCTCCCGCACCCATCCCCCAAATTCCTGGTTTTGTTGTTGGTGGTTTGCAATTATGTTCAGCGCCACAGATATACGTTTGCTTTGCGCTCGTGACACGGCTTTTATCATCAGCGTCCATGCGAATGCCGCCATTTGCGTGTACCGGTCCTTTCAATTCGCCGCCGCCAAACCATACATTACTATTCGTGAGATAGGAGTATTTGGTGAGTGCAGGCGCGCCATACGTGATCGCAACAGTGCGGGTGCGTTTTTGGTGAGCGCCACTGCGTCCTTTCACTACAACACGTGTACTCCCATTGCACGCGCTGCGTGGGTCAATCGTCAGTTCGAACGTGCCAACAAGTCCTCCCTGCGGATCGCGGTATTCGTTCGTTTGGGGAGTGAAATCATCCGGCGCATGCGCCAAACGCCAGCGAGCGTACGCAATGCCTGCTTCTGCGGCAGCAAACGCTTGTCCGTCCGCAACACTTCTTCGACTTACTTGTATTTCCATTTGTACATAGGAAAGAACCGCAGTAGTGAGGACGAGAAAAATGCCAAGGAACGCGAGCGCCACTGGAAGCGTTGCACCGCGCACATCATGAAGTATAGCATATTTTTTCATATTATTCTTCAAGGATTGCTTTAATGTTGCGGAGTTCGACAACCGTATTGACGGTTGTTCCTCGCGGGAGTTGACCTGGTGCGACGTCAATTGCGAAGTTGATACCCACAAGAATCACTGCCGTTACGTCGAGCGGGGGAGTGAGTTCAATCCCATCATTTTTGTAATAACGGAAAATGGGATCAGCACTCGTAAGATACTGTGCGATAATTCGCACGACTTCGTCGGCATCGCGATAGTTTGGCGGGTCGCCGACGGGTTCGGTTGTGCCGCGTTTTAGAAGATTATTTTCGCGCCAATAGCGGAGACGTTCGCGCGCGTCGTCTCGGTCAATATCGCTGTAGAATTCGAGTCGGTTTGTTTCTGTTTTGATGAGGGGGTAGTCGCCTTTGTCGGAAACAATTGCTTCGCGTAATTCCTTGACAATCGTATCTTGTGTGCGGCGGGCAATAGCCACTTGGGTTGTTTGGTCTGCGGTGACGCGATAATTTTTATATCCCTGCACAATGAGCTCGCCAAGCATGAGCGTCACAAGTGAGCTTATCGCCACGGCAGCAATAATTTCGACGAGGGAAAAGCCGTTTTCCTTCCTGACGACGCGGGTCCTGTCATGGCGCGCCGCCTCATCCTCGCTCCTCCGGGAGGCAACCCTCTCGCCGTCCGGGACGCTCCAAGACAGATGACTCCTCGCGTCCCTTCCGGCGGGGGTTCCCGACGCACCGTCTTCGGCAGCATCGCCATGCCACCCGCTATGGAGTGGAAGAAAAGAAGAGGTCGGATCTGCCAGATGTCCTCCCGCCGACAATAGCACTTTCCCGAAACCGAAGCGTGTCGCCGGTGAGGACACTGGCGGAGCCGACCGTGCAGCGGGAGAGGCAGTGGAGCCGGCCGATAACATATTTGAAATATCACAGCGGGGCGAGGGGGATGTCTTCATAGGTTTGTCCATGCACGTTTATGCTCGTTGTTGTGGTGGTGTATCCCGGTTTTGTGACAGCGATGTCGTAGGTCGTGTCTGCAGTAAGCGGAGAGAAGAATGATTGTCCTTCTTCGCCCGTGACAATCGTTTTATCGTATCCTGCTGCGGTAAGTCGTACGGAAGCGCCGTCGAGCGGTATTTGTTTGTCCTTCACTGTCACAAGAAGCGTATCCTCGCGATGGGAAGCGAGCGTGAGGCGCTCTGTTATTGCGCTTCCCGGATCAACAACAACAGGAAGGAGAGGCATGGTTGCGCGCATGTCATATCCTGTTGCGGCGCCGTT
>CAYHPG010000034.1:0-8454 GCA_964358625.1 uncultured Gammaproteobacteria bacterium | reverse complement strand
CGCTTTGCGCCGAGGCTGTTTCTTACGATTTCACAAAAAGTGAAAATTGGCGGTGGGAGGAGGATTCGAACCCCCGATACCCTTACGGGTATATCGCATTTCGAGTGCGACGCTTTCGACCACTCAGCCATCCCACCATAAAATTCTTTACTTTTCTTTTACACTAGACGGCTCAGCAATAAAAGTCAATGCGAGTAAGAACCAGAAAAAAATTGCAAGATCATTTTTGAAATAGGGAACGTCTACTAGACCATGGATGAGGATGATCATCATGCTTGCCATGGCGGCTATGACCATCGGATCGTAACTCCCCCTCCCCCCTCTTATTTTAAGAGGGGAAATCGTTTTCCGGAAAAATATAACGATGAGCCAGAGGAAGGCGATGACGCCGAGGAGTCCCATCTCGCTCCAAAAGTTTAAAATACTGTTGTGGGGATATTGATAAATTTCGATGTGTTTTTGTTTGTGATACGGTGCGACGGTTTTTTGATACCCAGAGAGACCGGCGCCGAGAATCGGGCGATCCCGTAGCATGGTGATTGTTTCTTTCCATTGTTGAATGCGCACTTTGCCGGAATCGCCGTGAAAGGCAATTTGTTCGTAGACGTAATCGCGCCAGGGGGTGTTGGTGAGTGTTGCGACAACGAAAACGAGCGTGATGACGGTGACCCAGAGGCGTGTTCGTGAGAAAAACATGCCGGCGATAAAACCAACAATAAGGAGACTGGCGATAGCGCCTTCAGAGCGGGCGAAGAAGATGGCAGCGAGAGAGGTGATCGTAACAATTGCCATGTACCATTTGACTAACCTCACCCTAGCCCTCTCCTGCAAGGAGAGGGAAGATGAGAAAAGTTGTACGACGAAAAATGGAATGAGAGGCGCGAGATAGAGACCGAGCGCATTGGGAAATCCATACCAACTGGTGACGCGACGAGTTTCGGCGGCTGCCCAGTGGATATTGGGGATACCGATGGGGTTGAATTTTTGATAGATCGCGGGGAGAGCGACACCAAGCGCTGAGAACGAGAGCGCGATGGTGACGTCGCGCCATACCGTTGTCCAGCCACGCCGTTGTGTGTCAACAAACATAATAAAGAAGAGGATGGGCTCGACGATGTACGCCTTCCAAAGGCCGAGTGCAGCACGGAGGTCGGGGGCAATGAAGACGGAAATGGTGGCGGCGAGGGTGAAGAGAAGAATGCTCACTGTTTGCCCTCCATCGCTCTTGTCCGAGACTAAGTCTATGCCAGCTCTAGACTTAGTCTCGGACAAACCGTGTATTATTTTTTCTTTGCACCAGTAGAGAAAAGTGAAGAGGAGAAGGAGCTCAAGGAACGTGGTTGGAATCGGGCCAATATGAAAACGAATGAGGTACGTGGGGAGGAGAGTGATGATGACAAGAAGAAGAAAACGCATATTATTTCTCATGTCGTAGCAACACATCCCACGCATTCACCATGCGGGGAAGCGAAAAATATTCTTCGACGCGTTCGCGGGCTTTGCGTCCCATTTCTTCGCGCCAGTCAGGATGGTGGTAGAGATTTACGATTGCCTCCGCAAGCATGGATGCATTCCCTGCCTCGATAATAATGCCGGTTTTCCGCCGTTCAACGATTTCGGGGAAGCTCCCCACATCGGTCGCAATAATCGGTTTTGCATATGCCATTGCAACTAGCAGCAACTCACCGAAACCTTCTTTGCGGATCTGCGGCGCAACGATGAGGTCGAAGTTTGCGAGCCACCGTTCGGTGTGTTCTTGCCAACCCACAAAGAGCACGTGCTCTTCAATATGCAATTTTTTTGCAACCCATTGGAGCGCGGTTTTTTCCGGCCCATGACCAACAATGGTGAGATGGAGATCGGGGATACTTTCATGCGCCATGGCAAATGCTTGTAAAAGATATTCAAGTCCTTTTGCTTTTTCGAGAGCAGAAATTGCTCCAATAGAAAAACCAGTGCGTCGTTTTGTTTTCGTTTCCGCCATGGAGCGGAAAATGGATTTTTGCACACCGTGGTTTTCGAGCGCAATGCCCGGAGGAACAACATGGATTTGTTCTGCGGAAATGCCGCGGTCGATGAGTTGCTGACGGATCATGCGCGAGACAACGACGATTGTCGCAAAGCGTGCGAAAAAATGATAGAGCGCAGCAAAAAGACGATGCGATAGTTGTCGATCAACAAGCTGCGTTTCAACCCAAAAGATTTTCATGCCAAAGATGCGCGCAATAAACGTTATTGCCCTTTTTGTTTTCGTTGTTGTGGCAATGAGTATGCGTGTTTTTTTTACAAAACGGTACCACGGGAGCAGAAGGATCCATGGAATTGGCAGAAAGATATATCCTCGATCCGTGAGCGCATCGACAAGCGTTGCACTATAGCGGTCATCTCGATTGTTCGCGTCGATAAGTATTGTCATGAAGCGATTTCTTTAAGGATGGATTTGGGAATGCCATTGATTACAAACAGTGTCAGTATATAGGTCGCGCTGCCTGAGGCAATGAGTATGAGCACATGGAGCGGAGGGAGGATTCGCAAAACAAGCGCCATGACCATGCTCGCGACGAGCGCCTTTCCTGCAGTTGCAATGGAGAGATGGATGCGTGTTGTAAAACGCGTAACGCTATACGTAATGATTGCCGAGAGCGCTTCTACAAGAACCGTCATCCATGCTGCGCCCAAAGCGCCATAACGAGGAATGAAGATGAGGTATCCGGTGATCGCAAGAACCGCAAGCGCTGCATACCCCCAAATCATCGGGCGTTGTTTTTCAACCACAAGAACAATGTGTCCGAAGAGCGCGCCAATAAAAATACATCCGGTTGCGACAATGAGGATTTGGAGAAGGGGTCCTGATGGAGCGAATGCGGGACCCGCAATAAGCGTCATGATGGGAGTGGCAAGCAGCGCTCCTCCAACAACAAGAGGAAGCGCCAAGAGCGCGAGCGCGTCAAACGATTTTTGAAGAATACGCGCGAACCGCTCTTTGTCGGAAAGCCACGTACTTCGCAGCACAGGAAAGACGAGTCCGATAAAAAGATAAGGGGAGGCAGCGAGAATTTCGAGCACACGATACGGTGCGCCGTAGATGCCGACTTCTTCCGGCCCGCGGTAGAGTGAAAGAATAAACGTGTCGCCTTTTAAGTAGAGAAGATTGAATGCAATGGAAATGCCAATGGGCCACGACGTTGCAAGAAATTTTTTCCAGAGGGGGAAGTCAATCGTAATATGGATGCGCGTGAATCGCCGCGCAAATAGACAAAGCGCTGTGAGTGTTGTGATGCTCGCAAGCGCGATGATGGCGAGGAGTATCGTCATATCGCTTCCTGATTTTATTGCGGTGTAGACTCCAATTAAAAGCACGACTTTTCCTACGAGCTCGGCGATTGCAACAAATTCCATGCGCAGTTCGCGCTGGAAAAGACTAGTGATGATTTGGGTGATGCTTAAAGCAAAAAATTCAAATGCGAGAATCGCGATGCCGACTTGTACAACCGGTGCATAGCGCATGAAGAACCCGGCGATTATGGCAATACAAAGAACCGGAATAACCGTAACGATACGAAGGCCAAGCATTGCGCCAAGAATTTTTTCCGTATTTGCATTGGGAGCAGCAAGAAATTGTACGGTGGTGAGCGTGAGTCCGAAATCAGTGAGGATGCCGAACGTTTGCAAGAACGCAAGAATGGTTGTGTAGTAGCCGTATCCTTCTGGTCGCAAATAGCGCGTCATCATGGCAACAACAAAAACGCCGATGCCGACGCTCGCGATTTTTCCAATCATTTGAATGGCGGCGTTGTACGCGACTTTTCGTGTAAGCGACATGATTTTTTTACCCAATTCCTTCCGCTTTTTTCTTTTCGGCGTGATATTTTTGATCCTCCTCGAGCAGTGCGTGGATGCGGCGCGCGACATCGTGTGCGCTCGGAACTTGTTTCATCGTAAAGCGTGGTTCTGTCCCAGCGGTTTGTACAGTTACATCGCCATAGTGAAAAAGAGTTGGGAGAATTCCTTTCACCTCGGACGCAACATCTTGCACGCGATAGTAGCGAAGCTCGGCGATCGTGCGGAAGAAGAGTCCTTTTTGTTCAATGTTTATGAGGCGTTCGTTTGTAACAATCCATACGTCAAGATAGTAATCAACAAAATTATGAAAAAAGAGAAGAAGAATAAGGAGGCCATAGAGTGAAGCGAGTAGAATGAATACTGGCCCGATGATTGGATGATCGGGAAGTGTTACTACAAGCGGACGAAGAAGCATGACAAGTATAAGCGGCAACAGGATTTCGAGTACGAGCATGCAAAAATAGCCGAAGAGGATAATCCAATGACGACGAAGCGTGCATACGAGTTTTTCGTATTCTTTCTGATGAGCAATTTCTTCAAGATGGATCATATTATGAGACTGTAGAAAAATGCTTGAGGGAGTCATGTTCCGTCATCTCGGCGTCGTTTCGGCTGCACTGCGTTTCTCGAACCTTGGAAGACCTTTGGTATCCCTCGGTTCTGCGGCACGCAGTTCGCTCGAAACGCCACACGAGCTGACGGACAACCATTTTTCTACAGGCTCATTATTTTGGAATACTAATGGAGAGTCCCTGCAGCATTGGCGTTGCCCAGTTTACTTGCGCGATTGCGGTGAGTGAAAAGAAAAGAATGAGTACCGCTGCGACGATGTAGAGAAATACGGCGAGAAAAGTTGTACGATTTTGTACACTAAATTTAAAAAGATTGTATATCGCAAACGCAGAAAGCAACACGTCGACAATAAGGAAAAGTGTGTAGGGAATAAGAAAAAGCGTGATGGTCATAGGAGGGATGATTGTTTTTCTTTCGACATCTCGTGCCCTAAGTGATCATAGGCAAGTTTTGTTGCCACACGTCCTCGTTGCGTGCGATCGAGAAAGCCGATTTGGAGAAGGAACGGCTCGTACACTTCTTCCAGCGTTGCAACATCTTCCCCGCTTGCTGCGGCAATCGTCGTCAGCCCCACTGGTCCGCCGTTAAATTTTGTAATGATAACCTCTAGGATGCGGCGGTCTATTTCGTCTAAGCCGAATTCGTCCACTTCGAGATGATTTAATGCTTCTTTCGCAATTGCGGACGTGATTGCGCCGTCGTGTTTTACTTGTGTAAAATCGCGGACGCGCTTTAAGAGACGATTTGCAATACGCGGGGTACGACGAGCTCGTTTGGCAATTTCTTTTTGCGCCTCTGGCTCGGTGGCTACTTTGAGAATACGCGCTGAACGTTCAAGAATTTTTTCGATATCTTCATGTTCATAAAAGTTGAGATGATACATCATACCGAATCGATCGCGCAGGGGCGAGGAGAGGAGTGAGACGCGCGTGGTTGCGCCGATCAATGTAAATCGTGGGACATCGAGACGAATTGTTCGTGCGGCTGGACCTTTGCCGATCACAAGATCAAGTGCGTATTCTTCCATTGCCGGATACAAAATTTCTTCAATCGTGCGGTTCAAGCGATGGATTTCATCAATGAAGAGTACATCACCCGCTTCAAGGTTTGTGAGAATCGCGGCAAGGTCTCCCGCACGTTCAATCGCGGGGCCAGACGTGACGCGGATATTTGCACCCATTTCATGTGCAATGATATGCGCGAGCGTGGTTTTACCAAGCCCGGGCGAGCCATGCAACAAAACGTGTTCAATAGATTCTTTCCGTTTTTTTGCCGCTTCCATTGTAATACGAAGATTTTGTTTTATGCGCTCTTGCCCGATGTACTCATCGAGTTTTTTTGGACGCAAGGTTTGATCGAAGATTTTTTCCTCGTCCTTTTCTTGCGGCTCCACGATCCGCTGTTCTTCTTTTTTTGTTACATGTTGCATGTTACATGTTGTGTTATTTCGGCATCGCAACAATCATGACACGAAAATCAACTTTGAGCGGTGGTTTGCGAAACGCGAGATCACCCTCGAAATCAAACCAGACTTGATTGAAATTTTTTAGTTTCATTGTACGATGCTTGCTGATTTCCGGATCCATGAGCGTGATCGTCGATCGGTTAATGTGTGTGACAACTGAATAATGACCAGTCGCTGGAGGGATGAAGGTTGAGTACCAATTTACTATTACCGGAAGATGGCGTTTATTAACATAGCGTCGAAGATCGTCGAATGTTGTGGTGTTGCGTTTTATAAGAACACGAAAACCATGTTTGCGAAGCGTTTGTGCCATATCACGAATACTCGTGCCATGTGTTTCGTTTGTACCTGCGATTTTTGCGAGGCGTCGTTGCGTCGCTTTCACGCCAAAATAATGCAATACCATTTGAAGGCATGCAGGGCCGCAGTGGGCGTATTTGTGCTTTGTAGGTTTGAGTTTTAACATAGTTATTTTTCGAGTGCCATCAATCTTTTTACGCGTTCGTCAATCGGCGGGTGTGTGGAAAAAAGTTTTAGCATAAATGATCCGGAAAATGGGTTTACAATAAAAAGGTGCGCGGTGGCGTTTTGCGATGGGGTGCCGAGGAGTGGCATGCGCTTTGATGCGAGGTGTAATTTTTCGAGCGCCGAGGCAAGTCCTTTGCTGTTATGGATTGCACGTGCGCCGGTTTCATCAGCTAAGAGTTCGCGCGAGCGCGAAATGGCGAGTTGTAGAAGCAGGGCAATGAGAGGCGTCAGTATGACAAGGAGAATAAACGAGATTGCGTTGCCCTCGTTGCGACGACTTCGGGATCCCGATCCCCAATATGCCATGCGCACGAGGACAGAAAGCGCTCCGGCAATCACCGCCGCGATCGTGGAAACAAGTACATCGCGATTTTTGACGTGCGAGAGTTCGTGCGCGAGCACGCCTTTGAGCTCATCGCGGTCTAGAAGATTCAAAATGCCTTGCGTGACCGCAACCGCGGCATGATCGGGATTACGTCCGGTTGCAAACGCGTTCGGTACGGGAAGGTTCACGAGATAGAGCGGCGGTTTCGGCACATGCATTTCTTTTGCGACTTCGGCAAGAAGCGCGTGGACGTTCGGCGCGGTTTTTTCGTCGAGCGGTTTTGCGCGATACATCCAGAGAACAATCTTATCCGAAAACCAGTACGAGACGACGTTCATGATAAGCGCGAGCCCAAGCGCCGACACGAGTCCATCATTTCCGCCAAGCAAAAATCCGACCCCTAAAAAAAGGCCGGTCAGAGCGCCAAGATAGAGAACGGTGCGGAAGGTCATAGTACCTCCAAATCTATCAGATTTTTATAGTGGAGGCAACTATGCTTTTTATTCTGTGAAGGGGGCCGCCGTTAAATGGAAGCTCCGTACCACGCGGTCGAAGTCTTCCCGGGAAAGGACGGAATGAAACGCATCGTTGTAATCAAAAACATATACTGTATCGCCCCACTGGGTGTAGCAACTGCGGATCGTGTCGCCTCCTTGGTTCTCTCCGTCGCGGCATTGCCACTCTCGATATCCGACCATCGGGGAGAAGCTCTGCTCCCAGCCCGAACCGCCCTTATGAATATAATCGGTGAGGCTCTTATTACTGAATGCGGTTGATGGTATGGAGGGGAATATACGTACTCCGCCGATAGGATTCCCGGTTTGCGGCCAAAGGAAGTAGACTTCGAATAGATCGTGATTTTTGGTCATCGGCACCTCGAGCATTTTTATTTGTTTTTCCGGATACGAAAATGCATATCGGTGTTGTCCGTTATGATGGCGTGTCCATCCGGGCGCGGGATCAACAATCTGCATGTGCTGTACTGTTGCGCCGAGCGTGTATTCCACTTCGTTATCGGATACCCATCGTACAAATTCGGCATTTTCGCTTCGCCCGTCCGTTCCTAATCCCGGATTGTTTATTTCTCTTTGATCCGCCAAGGTCTCTGCATCGTTTACAATGAGTCCGCACAGCCCTTCAAAACAATCGCTCTGGCGGATGAGGCGCGCGCTGTTGGGAGAAAAACTGATGAGCGTGTTTCCAAGATAATACTCCGTGAGAAAATGAACTCTGTCGGTCGCGCGGGAAGGATAGAAGATGCCGATAACGGTGTCGGGAGCGAGTGTGTCACTCTCGATGATGAAGCCTACTTTCTGCGCGTCCGGTGATACGACAATAGAAACAAATCGAGTGAGTTTTTTTAATGTTGCTCTATCTTCGCAAAACATTTTTCGGTCGGGAGTGCTTGTAATATTTTCCGGCGTGCATAAAAATCTTTTTCTGAAGAAATCAACGATGGCATTGTCATCAATTGCCAGCGCACTATTGCCGTTCACGATGATATTTTTACGATCCGCTGAAAGCGACGGTATTGTTTTCGTCAGCGCAGGGGGGGGGGGGTGATTGCCGGTTTCGATTTTCTCACAAATGAAAAATAACCGGTTGCGCCGGCGAGCAGAATGACGATTACGAGCACCCATAAACGAGCAACGTTTTTTTGGTAACTATCCATAGCGCAGATTTTGGTGCGTTTGTTTGACGAAATCCGAACCTTTTTTGA
>CAYHPG010000033.1:0-8455 GCA_964358625.1 uncultured Gammaproteobacteria bacterium | reverse complement strand
AATTTATACAGTACTTCGTATTATTACCACAAACAAAAAGAGCGGTACTACAAATATTTATTGTATTCGCTTGAGCGTAAAAATTTCAATCACTTTACGTCGTTTGCGTTCGAAGCAATCGTCTTCTCTATTATTTCGGTCGTGAAGACGAGCTTAGAAACAAAACGTGCTAGCTTTCTGGAAATCGCCATACTTAATGAAAAGGAGAAAGTGATATTGAAGCCATTGATAAAACGGCACGAGATGCAGTTCAAGACACTCTATAAGTTTGCCAAAAAGACAATCGCCCGGCAGACGTTTGTGACGTATCTTCAGAAAGCGACAGAAGAAAAAATTGTCACGAGGCGCGTTGCAGGTCGGACAGTGTATTATACATTCAACTTCAAGGCTCCGGAACATGATGTATTGACTCGGTGGATACGCCTTGCCGGCGAGCGACTGTCGTTTGTTCCTGACGATATTCGTTTGTCATAAGTCGTACGCAGGGTGATTTCGCGGCACGGGATTACGCCGTTAAATGAGCCCCATCTCGCTATACGCTATCAGAAAAAAGAGCGACCGCGAAGGCGGCCACTCTTTTTTATATATGGTTGTGTGAGCGAGTTTGTGCGAGAGGTGTTAGGCGAGGTGATAAAATAGTGGGTCCTCGACTGCGCTCGGACAATAAAAACATGGGCACCATGTAATATTGAAGTCTCACTTCCCTTGGGAAGAGAGACTTCAATATTTTCACTACTGCACGATGAGCGTGACGGACGTTTCGGCGGAGTTGCCGACGTCGTCAAAGACGCGAACGGTGACAGTATGAGATCCAGGAGTGAAGGTTGCGGGGAATGAGAAATCGTTAAAATCAAAGGGCGTCGCGGTAATTGTTTTTACGCGCGTTCCATTAACGAGATATTCAACACTGCGAACACCGCGCTTTGCATTCGCCGTGATTTTGATCGGAATAGGGACGCCGCGCGCAACAACCGCGTTTATTGCTGGTGTTGTAATGGCGATTGTTGGAAGATTTTCTGGAGCTGCAAGATTTTGTTTTGTTATCCATTCTTGTATTGCTTTTTCCCACGACTCATAAAATGAATCGCGCGCTGGATCTGTTGGTATCGCGCCACGGGGATCGTCTTTATCAACAAACTGGAGAATGGAATGCGCCCCCATACTCACGCCACGCAATATTGACTTTTCTGCATCATTTGGAAGGGGCTTTGTAAATTCTTCTTTCGGCGTTTTATCAAGCGCTTTTTTCATGAACGCATTCCAGATTGGCGCAGCGATTTTTGATCCATCCGCTCCTTTTTTCATTGGCGCATTGTTATTGTTCCCAACCCAGACACCGGTAACAAGCGATGGCGTAAATCCTATTGTCCATGCGTCGCGGTAATCGTTTGTTGTTCCTGTTTTTGCGGCAACGGGGCGGTCGGGAAGTGTCAAAAAGTTTCGTTGCCCAAAAATATACGAACGCGCGTCGTTATCCGAAAGGATGTTCGTGGTGAGGCGCGCGGTGTTTTCATCGAGAACGCGTGTACCGTCTTCCAGCTTCCATTCCTCGAGTGTTGTGCCATCACGATCCTCTACTTTTAAGAGAGAAACGATCCCATGGCGAACACCCTCGCGTGCGAATACGGAAAATGCTGATGCGTGCTCAAGGAGTGTTACTTCTCCGCCACCAAGAACGAGTGATAAACCGAAACGACTGCGATCACCTAAGGTCGTGTAGCCCAAGCGCTCTGCAAGATCAAGTACGCGCGGAAGCCCTGTCAAATAAATCGTTTTGACCGCGGGGATATTTAACGACCCAGCGAGCGATTGACGCATCGAAACAACTCCGTGTTCTTTATCGTCGTAATTGTGCGGGATGTATTCTCCTTCGACGTCTGTGGGGAAGGTGGTGATAACATCAAAAAGAAGCGTTTCAGGCGTATATCCCTTCTCAAATGCGGCACTGTAGACGATGGGCTTAAAGGATGAGCCGGGCTGGCGCGAACGAATGGCGACGTTCACGTTGCCGTCGTTTGCCGTATCAAAATAGTCGCGCGACCCCACCATCGTAAGTATTTGTCCGTTCGTTGCGTCGAGCGCGACAAGTGCTGCGTTCTTTGCCTTCCAATCTTTTTCGTTTTGTTTTGCGATTTTGGTAATTGCTTCCTCGGCAATTTTTTGTTTGTCCATGTCGAGCGTGGTCGTTACTTTGAGCCCGCCCTCCTCGAGTAATTTTTCACCGTACTTTTCGATGAGTTGATCGCGAACCCAAAGCACAAAGTGGGGGGCAAGAATATTCTGTTCCCGATTGCGAATAACAATTGCGGTATCTTTTTTTGCTTTTTCGTACTCGTCTTTTGTAATATATTGTTTTTCGTATAAACGATTCAGGATATAATTTTGTCTCCCCATAAGTTCATCGCGGTGTTTGCCGTACGGAGAATAATAGGTTGGCGCTTTTGGGAGACTTGCAAGGAGCGCAGCTTCCGCGATGGTTGCATCCTTTGCGGATTTTCCAAAGTAATAGTTACTTCCCGCTTCGATGCCGTACGTTGCGCCACCGTATCCAATTTCATTCAAATACATTTCGAGAATTTGATCCTTGGAGAATCGTCGTTCGATTTCAAATGCGAGAATGAGCTCTTTTAATTTTCGTGCATATGTTTTTTCGCTTGTAAGGACTGAATTTTTTATGAATTGTTGTGTGATGGTTGAACCCCCCTGTACTTTTCCTCCACGGAGAATGTCGATAAGCACTGCGCGAATAATCCCTTTCACATCAATGCCGCCATGTTGGTAGAATGCATCATCTTCTGCAACGATGGTCGCCCATTTGATATGCGACGGCAAATCGTTAAGCTTTATGCGTGTTCGTTTCTCCCCGCCATGAATTTCATAGAGGAGAATTTTTCCGGTGCGGTCGTAGATTTTTGTGCTTTCGGCGACACGTCGCGTCGCAATGCGGTCTGGATTCGGGAGCGCTCGTGACACCCATGCGCCGGCGAGCGTGATTGCAAGAATACCAAAAATGCCGGCGCAAAGTCCCGTCATGATCATGAAGCGCATGAAGCGTGGTCGACGTCTGCGAGAGGGGGGCGCGCTAAAGCGCGAAAATCCTCGGCGTCGCAAACGATTCGGTGAACGGAAGTAGGGTGTCATTGTTGCGCAAGTAATGCGGCACCGATAATGCCTGCATGGTCACCGAGTGTTGTCGGGCGAATGGGGGGAGGGGGAAAGATTGTTCGATCATGCACTTCTGCAAGAAGACTTTTTTTAAAAAAGGGGAATGCTTTACTGATTTTTCCTCCGAGGACGATGATATCGGGATCGAGCACATGCACCATCGAGGCAATGCCGATACCGAGACGCTCTCCGAAGATTTTCCAATACTGTAATGCCTTCCGTTTACGTCGCCGGCCAAGTCGCTCGATTGCTTTTGAGGAATAGGTGCCAAGTCCCAATTTTTTTCGTAGCATCCACATGGGTTCTCCGCGAAGATATTCTTGTAGTGAACCCCTATCTCCCGCTCGTCCACGCGGGCCATCCATGGCAAGTGTTACAAATCCAAACTCACCGGCGTTTCCCCTGCCATGTTCGATTGTTTTATTGATCACAATGCCGCCACCCACTCCTGTGCCAAGCGTGAGTCCTATGACTGATCGATATTTTTTTCCTTCCCCGTAGATTGCCTCTGCAAGAACGAACGCGTTTGCATCATTATCAATCGTCGTGCGCAAATGATAGCGGCGCGCACAATACGCACGGAGTGGAAAATTTTTAAGCGGAATGTTTGGTGGGGAAATAATAACACCGCGTTTGGCGTCGAGGGGGCCGGGACATCCGATGCCTATGGATTGTACGTTTGTCGTACCGAGGAGCGTGATGAGGCGATGGAACGCCGCAAGAAAACGCTCCTGCCCTTGTTGTGCTTCCGATGGGATGGACGCTACTTTAATCACCTTGCCATGATGCGTGACAATACCGCCTTTGAGATTCGTGCCGCCGATATCAATGCCGAGGATGTATTTTTTCATGGGGAAAGTTCTAGCGTTTTACCGATACGAGCGCAGTATAGGCGATCGCGAGTGCATCGGCGGCGTCATCTTCAGCGGGAGTAATATGTATTTTGAAAATCGTTCGCAACATCATTTGTACTTGTTGTTTTTCTGCACGGCCGTAGCCGGTGACCGCTTGTTTGACTTGCAGCGGCGTATATTCAGCAATGGGAAGATGCTTTTCTTGCCCGACAACCAAGAGCGCTCCGCGCATATGGCTTACGGCAATGGCCGTTTTGACATTTTTTGCAAAAAAGAGTTCTTCCACGGCGAGTGCAGCCGGTTTGTATTGTGTGATCAATTTTTTAACTGCGCGGACGATATGGAGCAAGCGGCTCGGCAACGATGTGCGTACCGGCGTATCAATGCGACCCCACGCGATTGCCCGGAGTTTTTGCCCTTCTTTTTCTATAACCCCCCAGCCAACACGACCAACGCCGGGATCGATACCGAGTATGCGCATACTTAGAGCGTATCAATGTCAACATTCGCGTACCATTCTTGTACATCGTCTAATGCATCAAGTGCCTCAAAGAATGCTTTTACGGATTCTTTTTTCTCATCGGCGATTGGTGCGAATTCTTTTGGAATCCATTCGAGTGCAACGTCGGTCGGCTTAATATTATTTTTTACGCATGCTTGTCGTACTGCCTCGAGCGTCTGCGGGGACGTGGTGATGATCGTTTCGTCATGTGATGCGATGTCTTCAGCACCGGCGTCGATGAGCGCTAATTCCATATCAGTATTGAATGTCGTTTTGGGGATCGTAATAATTCCCTTTCGTTCAAACATACGTGCAACGCTGTTCGGGCCCCCGAGGCGTCCACCATGATCTTGGAGCACGCGCTTCAAATCATTGACGGTACGATTGGTATTATCCGTTGTTGCTTCAACCATGACGGTAATTCCCCCGGGACCAAACCCCTCGTAGAGCATTTCTTCAATCGTTTGCCCATCTGCTTTTCCGCTGCCACGTGCGATCGCCCGCTCAATTGTATCATTCGGCATGTTGTGTGTGCGCGCCTTATCAATGGTGAGACGCAATTTGAAATTTGATTCGGGGTCTGCACCCGCGCGCGCGGCAATGGCAATTGCATTACCGAGCTTTGTAAAAACATTTCCCTTTTTTACATCGGCAACGCCTTTTTGCCGTTTGATTTTTGCCCACTTTGAGTGTTTACTCATGTCGTTTAGGATAGCAAAAAAAAGACTCCACGGCAATCAGATTATGTGATACGATAAGAGTATGCACGTACTCGATAACCCACAAACATTTGAGCGGTATGACGCGCGAAATCTTCGCGGTTCAATTGCGTTGCTTTCCGCACAATGCAAGCAGGCATGGGAAGAAACGCAATCACTTACAATCCCTGCGTCGTATATGCGCGAGATTGATCAGGTGATTGTTGCGGGCATGGGTGGATCGGCGCTCCCCGCACACAACATCGCCGCAGTGTTTGCCCACGCACTTCGCGTTCCCGTGCAGGTCGTGAGCACGTATACGCTTCCTGCTTCCGCGACACATCGTTCACTCGTTATTCTTTCAAGTTATTCTGGGGCTACTGAAGAAGTGTTGAGTGTTGGGCGGCAAGCGCTCCAAAAACATATTCGTGTTATTGGCATGACCGTTGGTGGCGCGCTTGCCTTGCTGCTTCGTCGTCGAAAATTACCGGTGTATCAATTTGTTCCGAAGCATAATCCTTGTGGTCAGCCACGCATGGGGCAGGGGTATATGTTGTTTGGGCTTCTTGGCATACTTTGTCGTCTTGGACTTATGACGTACTCATCCGGTGCGGTAGAGCGGGATATTGCGTCTCTTCGTACAACAGGAAAAAAATATGCACCAACTATTCCACTTGCACGTAATGATGCAAAAAAACTCGCGGAGTTCATGCACGACGCCATTCCCGTGATTATTGGACCCGACTTTCTTCTTGGGGCTATGCACACCTTTGCAAACCAAGTGAATGAGAATGCAAAAACATTTACGAGTTACTTTCCGCTTCCCGAACTCAATCATCATTTTATTGAAGGGCTGCAATTTCCTCATGCGGCGCATCGTAGCGTTCGTTTTATTTCTCTCACATCGTCACTCGCACATCCGCGCATCCAAACGCGTTCGCATATTACCGAAGAAATCATTCGTAAGAATGGGTTTTCCGTGTGGAGGCATGAGCTTTCAGGCGCTACTCCTTTTTCCGTGGCGCTTAACCTGCTTGTTTTTGGGAGTTACGCGAGTTTCTATGTGGCGCTTCTTCATCGCATTGATCCATCGGCGATTCCGTGGGTTGATTATTTAAAAAAGCAACTCGCGAAAAAGAAACGGTAGCGATGCTTTTTACTTTGCAACGACGACATATTGGTGAGCTCGCGCTCGTCTTTTTTTTATCTGCAGCTTTTTTTACATTCTTCCAGCAGTACAAAACGTTTCCCGATCCGGATTCGTTCTATCACGCGAAGATGGGAACGATTTTGAGTGAAGGGACAGTTCTACATGAATTTCCATGGCTTTCGTTTACGATTCTTCGCGACCGATTTGTCGATCATCATTTTTTGTATCATCTGTTGCTCGTTCCGTTTATTCGTCTTGCGGGGCCGCTTTTGGGCACAACGATTGCAACGATTATTTTTGCAGCGTTTGCGTTTACGGTATTTCATTTCGTGCTTCGGCGTTTTTCTGTGCGATACGCGCCAATGTTCACTGCACTTCTTTTCGTGACGGGATCTTTCATTTTTCGCATGAATCTTGCGAAGGCATCGTCGCTATCGGTTGCGGTATTCCTTCTCTTATTTTTGGCGCTATGGGAGCGGCGTACGACGACGATTTTTTTTCTTTCATTTTTGTATGTTTGGCTTTTTGATGGATGGCCGTTGGCGATTTTGTTAGGCGCCGTAGTATTTTTTGGGACGTGGATTGCCAATCGCGCCACTCGAGAACATGCTCCGACCCCATGGAAGCCGTTTGCTGCAACAATCGTCGGGCTTTTTGCCGGCATCGTCGTGAATCCCTATTTCCCTGCGAACCTTTCGTTTTTTTGGGCGCATATTGGGCGAATCGCATTACTTCGTCCATTGAATCCGGTGCCATTGGGCATGGAGTGGGGATCACTTACACCACTCGAGCTTTTTAATTTTACCCCTCTTATTTTTATTTTTGGATTCATTTCTCTTGCGTTTTTTCTTCTCCAGATGGCGATTGTACGCGGAGAAGAACAGTCGCGTATTACGCGGTCTGCCCCTCTTATTTTTACGACAGGGATTCTTGCGGGGATTCTTTTTGTCGCGACACTTATCGCGCGTCGGCACATTGAATATCTTGCCCCAGCCACAACTCTCTTTGTGGCGTTTCTTTTTACGAACACTATTCATTTTTTGCCAATTCTTCCGCGCAACCGCTTTGTGCGCGGATGTCTCATTGTCTATTGTGTTGGTGCTGTTTCTTTTTTAGCGGGGCGGGATGTGTTGACGACTACAACGCGTTTTCAGAATGGTTTTTCGTGGAATCGGTATCGCGGGGTGAGTGCATACCTTCGCGAGCACACGGAGAAAGGATCACTTGTTTTTAATGCACGATGGGATGACTTCCCCATGCTTTTTTATTGGAATGATTGGAACCGATATATCGTAGGGCTTGATCCTACGTTTTTGTACCTTTTTGATCGTGGTGCGTACGAACGCTTTGCAGCCATCACACGCGGAGAAGGCGATCTGCAAAAAAGTATTGCGGCATTCGGCGCGCGATTTTTCGTGGTAAGTGGAAAGAACGAAGAACTTCTTGAGAAGGTACGGTCGGCTGGACTTCGTGAACTCTATCACGACAGCGAAGCATTTATTTATGCGCTTGCGACATCATAAAAAGATTCTCTACGGTGCGATTGCCCTTTACGTTGTCGTTATGACGGCAGCGTCATTTTGGAAATATGATGCAATGCGTTATAACGCGATTGACCTTGCATATTATAACCAAGTGTTCTGGAAAACGATCCACGGTGATCTTTTTGGTCTCACCATCCATCCGCATATTTCTCTTGGCGACCATGTTGAGCCGATCATTCTTCTCCTTGCTCCTTTTTATGCGCTCTGGCCCGACGCCCGCATGCTTCTTTTTCTCCAAACACTCGCCCTCGCCCTCGTTGCGCTACCAATTTATTCTTTTACGCACTTATTAGTGAAGAGGAGTATAGCGAGGGGTGACACATTGCGGGGACCCCGCTCGAGCGACAGCAGCGAAGCGTTGCCGTCGGAGCGGGGTGCAATTGGGCAGGACCCCGAGTCGTGGCTACCACTTCTCGTCTCTCTTCTCTGGCTCGCCAACCCCCTTGTCCAAAACATAAATCTTTTTGAGTTTCACATTCTCCTTCATACTCAACGATATGCCAAGCTTGTTCGCCGAGCGCGCGCCGGAGTTCGGAGGTATT
>CAYHPG010000032.1:0-9199 GCA_964358625.1 uncultured Gammaproteobacteria bacterium | reverse complement strand
TTTTTCTTTTCAAGGATTTTCGATTTTGTTGCGGCTCCTGCAGGCCCAAAGAGATCCGGGGCTGGTGGTTCTTTCACCATTGTACATTTGCCATTTAAGATTGCGCCAGGTGTTATCGAAAGTACTTCCGTTTCAATATCGCCAAAGATTTTTGCCGTCTCCGTAAGCTCGAGCTTTCCTTTAATTTTGACGGCCCCCCGTACTTCGCCGGATATTTTTGCATTTGCGGCGGTAACACTCGCGGAGATTTTTGCTCCAGCGCCAACCGTAAGGTCTTTATCCGTTTTGAGCGATCCGTGCACAATACCTTCAACAATCACGTTCCCTTGCCCACGAAAATTTCCTTCGACTTTTACCGAAGGACCGATGACGGTTTCAATTTCCCTCCCCCCGTTTGTCGGAAGAGTTTGTTTTTCGTTGAAGAGAGACATACTCGTATTCTAGATTATTTGTTCCACGTGTGTCAAAGTGACAACAGGGTTGTCATTGCGAGCCCGCTTGCTTCTAGACATGGGGCATCGCGAATCTTGTGATTTTACATCTTACTATTCGAGCAAAGTCGAGAATTACATTATCTGCCTGATTATTTGACAAAAATTATATTTTCTTTTATAATATAATATATTATAACATAAACTTGACAATACTACCAAACATATTATATAATTAAAATCAAATTAATGAATTATGCCCCCGTAGTTCAATGGATAGAACAGTCCCGTCCTAAGGGATAGATCTCCGTCCGACTCGGAGCGGGGGCGTTTCAAAAAATTAAATTGTGATAGAATTATTATTCGAGCAAAGTCGAGAATTACTTTAGGAAATTCAATCCTGGGCCTATAGTTCAATGGTAGAACACCTGGATGGCATTCAGGGGGCGGGAGTTCGATTCTCCCTAGGTCCAAAAAAGATCCGAAACTAAGTTTCGGTGATAGAAACTTAGTTTCGATGAACGGTATTATGACAAAAAGGCATTGATTACATTGGTATTTGCGTCAATTATATCTGCCACAATGGGAAAGGTCTTATTGTTTTGAATAAACGAGGGAAGAATGCGCGTGACGAGCAAGGACGCTGGGATTGTGGCGGTGGAGGATTAGATTTTGGATTAACAGTTGAAGAAACATTGAGGAAAGAAATAAAAGAAGAATACGGTGCAGATGTTATTTCTCATGAATTCCTTGGCTTTCGCGATGTTTTTCGGGAATTAGATGGTAAAAAGACACATTGGTTAGCGATTGATTTTTTGGTTTTCGTATATACCGATATGGTAAGGAACGCCGAACCCCATAAATTTGATGCAGTTGGATGGTTTACATCGGATACTTTACCGTCGCCACTGCACTTTGGTTTCGCACAGATGATCGAGGAATACAGAGAAAAGATCAATGAATTAGGGGTAAAATAGACTTCGTTCCATGTGGAACAAAACAACACCCGGTGTCCAATGGACACCGGGTGTTTAGTTTTTGGGCGTAGAGTTATTCTTCGAACGAGCGTAGCGAGTCGAGAAGTTAGCCAAAACCTGTGGTGAGCGTCGTCGAACCATTTTAGCTTCTCGACCCCGCAGCCAAAGCTTCGCGTTGGCACGGGGCAGGCAAGCTCGAAGAATAAAATTTGGAGGATTTTGATCATTTTTCTACACTCTCAAAGTTTAGAGGTCGGACCTTTTTGAGTATATTGAAATTTATTATATAATACATTTGGCAGTATTGTCAAGTTTATGGTATAATAAATTGACTAGATCAATTAAAAGTGTTGTAGTTAGATTATAAAAGTAAAAAAAGATCCTAAATAGGATCTAGTTCGAAAGAATCGTGACGGGGACGGTTTGTCGTCCCCATTGCAACGCTTCTTCGTGCGTGGCGAAGCGGATATCAATGTGATATTGTCCGCGTTTTCGCCATGCGCATCGAAGAGCGCCACCCGTGTCGTCTACCTCCCGCATGCCAATGCCGGGAATATAAACACGAGTGCGGTATGGTATGGCACGAGGATCCGCGGCAACGCCATCGATGACGAATGCGTCATCGCCAATGGATGTTTCGCCGTCGGCAGAATCGCCGCAGCACAATTCGCACGGACAATATGCTGTGGCAAGAACGGTAATGATTCGTTCATCGTTCGTAACGGTATACCGTCTCGGTGTGGCAGTAGATGATTCTCGACGAGTGGTTGTTGAAAGAGCGAGGACGACTGCAAAGACGCAGAAGCCGAATGATAGGATAGTTCTCACGACAAGCCCCCTTTCTCTGCACTACGGTACAGGAATCCGCTAGAGTGCGCAACTCACAGGCTCTTCGTACCTCGTGAAACAAAAAAAGACCTTCTTCTAGCGTATATTTCGAGCATTGCTTCGAAGCGTGAGATTGATCTAAAATGGTCCAAATGAATTTTTCCTTGACAAACTCCATTTTGCATGATAAAATGGAGTTATGTATACCAGAACACTTACACCACCAGCTGGGAGAAAAAGTTTTTTTCTTTTCGGTCCGCGCGGAACCGGGAAAACTACGTGGCTCCGAAAGCAATTTCCCAGAGCACTTTATTTTGATCTACTCAACTCCGAGGTCTACAACGATCTTCTTGCTCGACCATATCGACTTTCCCAGATGATTCCAGAGCCATGGGACGATTGGGTCGTTCTTGATGAAGTGCAGCGCGTGCCGGCGCTTTTGCATGAAGTGCATCGGCTTATTGAGACTCGTCGTCTTTCTTTTGTCTTGACTGGATCGAGTGCGCGAACGCTGCGGCGCGGAACGGTGAATCTTCTTGCGGGGCGCGCTTTGACGTCGTATATGTATCCACTTACTGCCGCAGAACTTGGTAAAGATTTTACATTGCAGCATGCACTGCGGTATGGACATCTCCCTTCAACGTTTGAAGAACATGATCCTAAACGATATTTAGAATCGTATGTAACAACCTATCTGCGCGAGGAGGTACAACAAGAAGGATTAACACGCAACCTCGGCGCATTCACTCGTTTCCTTGAAGTGGCAAGTTTTTCGCAAGCACAACTTTTGAGTATTTCTGCTGTTGCGCGCGAGTGTGCAGTGCATCGTAAAGTTGTTGAGCACTATTTTTCTATTCTTGAAGACTTGCTTATCGCAACGCGAGTTCCTGTATTTACCAAAAAAGCAAAGCGGCGGATGGTGACACATCCAAAATTTTTCTTTTTCGACGTTGGTGTGTATCGGACACTCCGTCCGCGCGGTCCGCTTGACACGCCTGAAGATATTGACGGAGCAGCGCTTGAGACGCTAGTGTTTCAAGAAGTGCGCGCGATGGATCAGTACCATCAGTACGGATACGCTATATACTTTTGGCGCACTGCGAATGGACAGGAGGTTGATTTGGTCCTTTATGGATCGCGAGGGATTGTGGCGATTGAAGTGAAGCGGAGTGCGCGTGTAACGGATGAGGCGTTTCGAGGACTTAAAACATTTCTTGAAATATACCCAATGGCGCGCGCATATTTTTTGACCGGTGGTGATCGTGATGGATGGGAAGGAAAAATTCGTATTTTACCGGTAGAAAAATTTTTACGGCAGATACACTCGTTGTTGAGTTGAGCGGGGGATGGAGGAGAAAATTGGAGCAAGTCAAAAAAGAGCCGATCGGCTTATTTCTGACTTAAAGAAAAAGCCCGCCTACATTTTTGAAAAACGTAAGCAGGCGAGGGACCTTTCGTGACGGAAGGTCTCGAAACCGTTTGGGTTTAGAGCGAAGTCGCTACTTCACTTCGCTCGTCGCGTCATTCACCTTCGGAGATTCAGTTTCGGTTTTCAGTTCTCCGAACAGGCAGGTACACCGACTTTCCCAACTCAGCCATGATGGCGCGTCGGGAGGTAGTTCCAGTTTTTCGATTGACAAGCCACAAAGCGCGGCGACCGTTTCGCAAAATTCTGCGAAGTCCTGTTGCCGACGGAGGAACTTAATGGTCCTCGTTTTGAAGTCGTCATCCTCGCCTCGTAACGGCCAGCAGACGCGGATGCCGTAACTGCCTACAGTCATATCGCAAAGCTGTAGATGATCGCCATCGAAAAAGAGTTGCATTCCCGGGCGGAGTTTTAGGGAGCCATTGTCTCCTTCGCCGTCACGGATCCACATATCTTTTCGTTCGCTCATTGTACACCTCCTGGTTGTTTGGGGGTTATTCCATTTTTGTGAGTGGGGTTAGATTAAATCTTGTCCTTTCGTGATGTCAGGGATTATTGTTTTCAAGCAACGTTCGCTCGCTTCATAGAATTCACGTGGCAATCCTTCGAAGCTAGCGCTGTTACGGAAGGACGACATCGTTGCCGGAGATAGGCTCCCTTTTTGATGCCGAAGAGTGTAGGTGTACCCGCCAAGAATTTTTATGTTTTCTCCGAGCGCTCCCTTGGCACGTTTGAATAGCAGTCTGTGTTCTGGGCAACAGTTATCATAGAAGAAGTGAATTGTTCCATCCTCGGTCTGCACACCTATTACATAGAGATGCGTATAACACGTGCATTCGTCTGAGAGGAAGTGACAGCGGTGTTCCCAGTGGATAATGGGGGGCGCGTTTGTCATTATTTTATCTCCTTGTCAAAGAGCTTATTAAACCCGAAGTGAGTTTAACTGCACATTATAACTGATACAGCGTCTATGTCAATTATAAGCGTCGTATGTGGATTATTATTTTATAAAAATACATAGATATTGACTAAAATTAGCCAATAATGTATACTATAATTGTCGTCGGAAATTGTTGACCACGCCTTGTCATTCCCGACCTGATCGGGAATCTAGTAATAATGCCTAGAGTTGTTTCTGGATTCCTGCTTTCGCGGGAATGACATTAAAGTGAGCTTCTCGACTACGCTCGAAGAATAAATTGATTTTGGGATTGCTTCGTCCTCCGACCGAGGTCGGAGCCCTCGTAATAACAACAAGTAGATTACTTGAAGAATAATCGTTATGAATATAGAAAAAACTTTAGAGGAATTTGGGTTAGAAAAAAGCAAAGGGGCGGTGTATCTTGCCGCGCTTGCGGTTGGTACAGGATCGGCACAGGACATTGCGCGAAAAGCCGGACTCCCAAGAACAACCGCGCACGAAGTTTTGCAGAATTTAGTTGCGCTGGGGCTTGTGAGCTTTGTCACGAAGGGGCGTTCTCGCACCTATACGGCAGAACATCCGGAGAAATTGAAAAAGCTTCTGCAAGAGAAAGAGCGGAAGCTTGATATGGTGTTGCCGGAGCTTGCCTCGATGTTGAATGTGAAGGGTGTGCGCCCTCGTGTGCATTTTTATGAAGGCGACGCAGGCGTGCGAACGGTTTTTGAAGATACGCTTACCGTCAAAAGTAAATTGTTACTGGGTATTCTCTCAATGGCGGATTTGTATAAGGTTCCGGGGAAAAAGTTTATGGATAACTACGTGCGCGAGCGCGTCGGAGCGGGGATTCGGCTCCACGTGATTCGTTCGGAGGCAAAAGAGGTTGAAGAAACTTGGCCGACGAGCACGAAAGAGAATCGCGAGATGCATTACGCATCGAAGGAATTGGTTTTTCCCATGACGATGTATCTTTATGATAATAAAGTCGGGCTTATCGGCACGGAAAAAGAGAATTTTGGTATGATTATTGAATCACCTGAATTTTATCAAACGCAAAGAAACCTCTTCGACGTCCTCTGGCAAGTAACTCGTGTAGGGAAACGGAAAGATTAGCTCTTGCGGAGGCAGTGTGCCGTGTTATAATCGAAAAGCGATTTACTAATTCATTATATTTTATGTCCGAACACGTTTTTACGGATCAGAATTTTACCAAAGAGGTTTTGGAATCATCAACGCCGACATTGGTGGATTTTTGGGCGCCGTGGTGTGTGAGCACGGATACAACTATTTTAGATGCAAACAACCTTTTTATTTCTGCAAAGGACGTTCATCGTGGCGGCAGCCTTCGTTCTTATACGCGGCGGACATTGCGTCCAGAAGAAGTTCATTACTCTGCATCGTCTTCAAAGAGAGGACATTGTAAAAAAATTATTACATCGACCGGACGATCTATTGATGTCACCGATGAGCATGGTTTTTTCACATCCAGTGGATGGAAGGAGGCGCGCGATCTTTGTGTCAGTGATCGTGTTGCCGTATATCCCATTGATGGGTGGAATAGCGATACTTCTTCTTCGAATGATGGGGGTACCCTTGTTGATGCACGCGCGATACGGCAACAAGCCGAAGCGTCAATGCGTGTTGAGCGATATATTGATGAGTTGAAAAATAAAAATCTTTTACCATTACGGATGGATGATAATGGAAAGCTTCCCATACTCGCTCGGCTAATGGGCGCTCTTTTTAGTGACGGGACGCTTTATACTGCGCCACGAACACATTATCGAGAATTGAGCTTCATTGTTGGACAAAAAGAGGACGTGTTGGCTCTTGAACAAGATTTTAAAACGCTCGGATTTCGTATCAAAAAAGATGAGAGGACGAATGAGCAACGTATTGGCAAGCGCATATTCACTGCGCATACCTATCGTGTGCGTTGTAGCGCTACCGCGTTATGGCTTTTAATGAAAGCGTTTGGTGTACCAGAGGGGAATAAAACTAATAGTGGTTATCGGGTTCCTCGATGGATTTTTCGAGCATCAAAAACAGTACAACGCGAATTTCTTGCCGCTTATTTAGGTGGAGATGGGCCAAAACTTTCGATGGTATTGCAGGATCGGCCAAAAAAAGAGTCATATAATAAATTAAGCATTAACGATCTCGAATTTCATAAGAGGAGTGATCTTGAAAAAGATGGAATCCGTTTTGCGAAGGACATCGTTACTCTTCTGAATGGATTTGGAGTGGAGGTTCGTAGAATATTCGCAGAGCGAGAGAAAGAATATAAGCGGCAGGATGGTGATATACCAAGCATTATTCATATTCGTTTTGCTCATAGCTTCCCGACTGGCTTGGCTTTTGCCAGCATTGGGTATCGCTATTGTCAGCAAAAACAACAAACGGCATTGTATGTAGGAGAGTTTTTACGTCGCGCATTAGATCGTCGGAATGAGTGGCGGAAGTTGTGGGAGAGTGCACATATTCTTGCGAAGAAGAAATTTTCTTATACTGCAATCGCGACTCGTCTTGATGTCTCGGTGCAAACGGTGTATGGATGGATTGAACGTGGAGTAAAGCCCACCACCCCCTATCATTTTGAAAAATTTCCGTCGTGGTTAAAGAAGATGACGAAAGGACTTGGTGCTGGACTCGTATGGGATACTATTCGAGAAGTGAAAGAAGTCTATCTGGGAAAAGTGCAGTACATTACTCTTGGGAGGGTACATAATTTTATTGCAAATGGATTTTTGACCCACAACTGCGGGCCCTGTAGAATGTTGTCGCCGTTGGTTGAGGAGCTTGCGAAGGAGTATGCAGGGAAAGGTATTGCTATTGGGAAAATGAACGTGGATGAAAATCCGGAAACGGCGACAAAGTATCACGTCATGAGCATTCCGACGCTACTGTTTTTTAAAGACGGTGCAGTGGAAGAACAGATGGTGGGTGTGCAGACGAAAGAGGTGTTGAAGAAAAAGATTGAGGAAATTTTGAATTAGGAATGTTGAATGAGAAACGACGAAAAAATGATGCTCACATCCATTACCATTATTCGAACATCAGTGACGCGTGATGTAATTCAGCGCGTCGCTAAACAAACGTTCGGTGATTTTGCGAAAGCTGTCGTTGATCTCGGACGAAACGTTATGGCGATTGGTGGAGAGTTGCATGCAGACTGCGAAGAGGTATTACTCGCCGACGGATCGGATCAGAAAAATTTGTGGGGGATCAATTTATATCCGGCGCAAGAAGGCGATGATTGGTTGCAATTTGATTCCATGATAAATATTCGCCCCTCGCAGGGGAATCGTTCGCGCAACGTTGAGGATGCGGCGACGCAAGAAAAAATCCGTAGCGTTGTAACGGGGCTTGTAGTATGAAGCTTCTCGACTCCTCCGCCAGCTGGCGGATTCGTTCGAAGAATAAATGGAGTCCGTAGAAAAATGGCAAATTTTAGTCTTCGAGCGTAGTCGAGAAGCCAAAATGGTTCGACGACACTCACCACAGGTTTTGGCTAACTTCTCGACTCGCTGCACTCGCTCGAAGAATAAATGACTTTTTCTGCAGTCTCAATATGGTATGGCAGTGCATCAATCACTTGCGGGAGGGCGGTGGCAGGCGCTTTCACTTATGGAACAATTAGGGAATATCGGGAGTGAGGTGGGGCGCGCTCTCAATGCAAAAAAACGTGACGACGCAACACAGTCGCAACGCGCCCTAGATCGTGCGTTAGAACTTTTCGATTTGACGATCGCAGATCTTCGTTGGCGAGCGCGACTGCGTGAGATTCTCCGCGCGCGTGAGGTGGTATGTGATTTTTTTTACGGTCAAAATTTTTTTCGTTCTGAGTCAAAACAATTGGAATTGTATTTTACCGCATTCGCGCTTTTGGCGCGGCGGGACAGATAGATTGTAGCCTTGTGTCCGAGACTAAGTCTAGTATAAATAGACTTAGTCTCGGACAATCTATTATGGAAGAAAAAATATGGGACGTTGTAGTGGTGGGTGGTGGCGCGGCGGGATTTACCGCGGCGCTCTATGCAGCGCGACGGGCGCTTGCCACGCTTGTGATTGCGAAGGATGTGGGCGGGCAGGCGCTTTTAACACAACATATTGAGAATTATCCCGGATTTATTGAGCCGATATCGGGGCCTGATCTTTTAGCAAAATTTTGGCGACAAGCAGAGAAGCATGGTGCAAAAACAGTGATGGATGAAGTTGTAAAAATAGAGAAGGATCGTGATGAATTTATCGTGCAAACGAAGAAGGGGGAGGCGCTTACTGCGAAGAGTGTCATTCTCGCATTCGGCATGACGCCGAAAGATATGGGCGTGCCGGGGGAGCAGGAATTTTCCGGCAAAGGCGTGCACTACTGTGCGACATGCGACGCGCCGTTGTATAAAGGGAAAACAGTTGCGGTTGTCGGTGGGACAAACGGAGCCATGGACGCAGCATTATTTCTGGCGAAGATTTGTCCGAAGGTGTATCTCATACACAATCGTGCGACGTTAGTTGGTGACGTGCATCTCGTGGAGCAAATAAAAGCATCATCCGTGATTCAATTCCTTTCCGAGCGCGCAGTGAAAGAAGTGAAGGGTGGTGCACATGCAACGACGTTGGT
>CAYHPG010000031.1:0-9312 GCA_964358625.1 uncultured Gammaproteobacteria bacterium | reverse complement strand
TGAACGCCAAGACATGAAGGCATTCGAGGACATTACGAAGAGATTGAAATTGAAGATTGCGCGACGGCAAATGGAAGAAAAGCCGGAAGCAGTCGTTGAAGAAGAAGCGGCTCCTGATGCTATCGTTGAAGAGCCAGCAGTATAACAATCGAAGTATGATGAAGCATAAAGAACAACGTGTTGCGGTATTCGTCGATGTGCAGAACATGTATCACTCGGCGAAGAATCTGTATAACGCACGCGTGAATTTTAAAGAAGTATTAGCGGCAGCAGTTGCCGAGCGGCGCTTGGTACGCGCGATTGCCTACGTTATTAAATCGGAAGCGCCGGAAGAATCAGGATTTTTTGATGCATTGGAGAAACAAGGGTTCGAATTGAAAGTGAAGGATCTGCAAGTCTTTATGAGCGGCGCCAAGAAAGCAGACTGGGACGTTGGTATGGCGGTGGATGCAATCAAGATGGCGGACAAGGTGGATGTGGTGGTACTCGTGACAGGTGACGGAGATTTTGTTCCGCTCGTTGCGTATCTGCGTGAGAATAAAGGATGCCTTGTTGAGTGCGTTGCATTCCAGCAGTCTACGTCATCGAAATTCATCGAAGCAGTGGATGATTTTGTGGATCTTGGCGCAGACCGTTCTTTTCTTTTACGACGACGATAATTTATTGTTGACGGACATAGCATTCTGATCTTCAAACAGACTACACCTTACCGCTTGCGTAGGGGGTCGGTGTTTGACGATCAGCGTACGTGTGCGTCACGTACACACATGGAGACGAAACAATTTACAACCGAGTGGGCCGGCCGCGAACTCGTAATTGAGACCGGCAAGCTTGCGCAACAGACAAACGGGAGCTGTACTGTTCGTTATGGCGGCACGGTCATGTTAGCGACAGCCGTCATGTCAAAAAACATTCGTGACGGCATCAGCTATTTTCCGCTTATGGTGGATTATGAGGAGAAGTTGTACGCGGGTGGAAAGATTAAGGGGTCGCGATTTATCAAGCGCGAAACGCGTCCGTCGGATGATTCAATTTTGACCGCGCGGCTCGTTGATCGATCACTGCGTCCGCTTTTTAATGAGGTGATCAGGAACGACGTGCAAGTGATTTTGACGACGTTGTCATTTGATAATGAAAATGACACGGATATTGTTGCGCTCGTTGCAGCATCAGCGGCGCTTACGATTTCCGACATTCCGTGGGAAGGCCCCATTGGCGGCATTCGTGTGGGCCGCATCAAGTCTGATGATGGTGCAAAACATGAATGGGTATTGAACCCGACCTACGACGCGCGTGACAAGAGCGATCTTGACCTTATTGTTGCTGCAACAAAAGAGAAGGTCGTTATGCTTGAAGCGGGAGCTGTCGAGGTGCCGGAGGATGCGATGGCGGAAGCGATCGCGTTCGGCTTAAAGCACGTCGCGCCGGTGATTGCGCTTATTGAAAAAATGCAGAAAGCAATTGGTGAGCCGAAAAAAGCGATGGAAAAAATTGAAGATGATCCGGAGACGCTCAAAGCAAATGAAGAACTCAAGACGAAAATTGATGGGTGGCTCACCAAACACGTCCCCGTAAAATTGTTCAACGCAAAAAAAATGTCGAAGACCGAACGCAAAGAAGCGATCGGCGAAATTCAGGCGGAACTTGAGCAATTTCTTATTGAAGAACAAATTGGCAAAGACAAGCGCAAAGAAGCGGGAGTCATGTTTGAAAAAGCGATTGAGCGCGCGGTAAGCCAAGCGATTTTAAACGACAACAAGCGCGTGGATGGCCGTGCGATTACGGAAATTCGTCCGCTCGGAGCGGAGGTTGCATTGCTTCCCCGCACCCACGGATCTGCGCTTTTTTCGCGCGGTGACACACAAGTGCTCTCGGTTGTCACACTTGGCGCGCCATCGGATGAGCAAATTGTCGAGGGGCTTGAAGACGAAGAAAAAAAGCGGTATATGCATCACTACAACTTCCCACCATTCTCGGTCGGTGAAACGTCACCGCTCCGCGGTGCGGGTCGGCGTGAGGTAGGGCATGGTATGCTTGCAGAAAAAGCATTAGCGCGGATGCTGCCAACGAAAGAAGAATTTCCGTATGTGGTGCGCGTGGTATCCGAGGTGCTTTCGTCGAATGGTTCTTCGTCGATGGCATCCACGTGCGGTTCGACGTTGGCTTTAATGGACGCGGGCGTGCCGATCAAGAAAGCGATTGCCGGCATTGCCATGGGGTTGGCATCAGATGAAACAGGACGGTGGAAAGTGATTACCGATTTGCAAGATTTGGAAGATGGGAAGGGTGGTATGGATTTCAAAATCGCCGGAAGCGCAGACGGAATTACCGCAATGCAAATGGATACAAAGACGCACGGGATTTCTATGGAGATTGTCGAGAAAACATTGACGCAAGGGAAGACAGCGCGCATGGAAATTCTTGACGTGATGAACAAGGTTATTGCAGCGCCGCGAACGGAATTGTCGCAATACGCACCGCGCATTATCTCGATGCGCATCAAGCCGGAAATGATTCGTGTCGTGATTGGTCCTGGTGGGAAAATGATTAACGAGATCATTGATAAGACGGGCGTGGACATGGATATCGAAGATGATGGCATGGTGTACATTACGTCGACGAATGCCGAAAAAGCACAAGAAGCGGTGGAGTGGGTGAAGCGGTTGACGCGCGAAGTAGTCGCGGGCGAAACGTTTGAAGGAAAGGTAACGCGTATCATGAATTTTGGTGCATTCGTGGAAATTCTTCCGCGGCAAGAAGGTCTTGTTCATATTTCAGAGTTAGCGCCGTATCATGTGAATCAGGTGGAGGACATTGTCAAAATCGGGCAGACGATTCCGGTGAAAGTGATTGAGATTGATGATATGGGCAGAATTAATTTGTCGCTTAAACAAACAGACTATAAAGATTATCCTCCGGTGCCCACGGGCGGTGACACTGCGCCGCACGCGGGGTTTGGCGGCGGACGTTCTCCGGGACGCGGATTTGGTGGCGGTTCGCGCGGTGGGTTTCGCGGAGGTTCTGGCGGATCTGGCGGTCGTCGTCCACGGTTCTAATGTACATACCCCTCTTAGATTAAGAGGGGTAAGGGGAGTTATAAAAATACCGAAACACCGAGAGTTGTACAACTCTCGGTGTTGTATTTTGAACGCTACTGCTTGACAGAACCGAAAAAATATCCTAGGGTCGTTGTGTGACCTCTTATAGATCTCGAGAAAGGAGGGAGCCATGAGCAGTCACTATGATCCGGTGCTGCAGCAGAAGATCGTAGAAATGCGCACCCTCTTTTCGAGAATCGAAACGGGGGTGTGGTTTCCGGATCACGTCGAACTTCGCTTCGGCGAAGGATTCGACGCATCGTTTTTTGTCTTCACGGACGAGATGGGGCGGGAGCGATCGCGTATCGGCAATTCACACGACATTCTCGTCATCCACGCGCTGCGTCTTCTTTTTTGCACTGCCTTTGATGCGTACGGCGACGAGGTGGCGAAGGGAAGCGTGGTCGCTCTTGAACGTGAACACTTCTTGCGTTGTGGTAGCAAGACGGTCGGGATGAATTGGATGCGCTTCTTTGTTCCCGAACACGCGCAATGGTTCTGTCTTCACGCCACGCGCCTTGACGCCAGTGGCGTGCGGCATCAGGTGGGGCAGTCGTTCTACCGCCCTATCACGTAAAAGACTCCGACCGCGATCGGAGTCCTTTTTTGTAACTCGCCTGAAATTTCTGAGTCCATGACGAAGGAAATTTCACTGGGAGTTACAATCCGCCGAGTTGTACGCCTGCTGGCACCGGAGCCCGAAGGGCGAAGGAATCAGTCAGGCCGAGAGGCGGATCCTCAACTATTTACTTGATGAAATTTTCTCGAAGATTCTTGATGAGTGCTGTGATATCTTCTTCTACAATTTTACTTTGCGGATCGTCCGTAGGATTTTCTTGTAATTCGTTCTCATACTGTTGCAGTTTCCTCTCGAGAATGTCCGTGAGGTCTGCTATTTTTTCTGTGTCGCCTTCTTTATTCGCAATCTCGAATGCTTTGTAGTGTTCGGACGAGAGGAAGTTTCGAAGATCATTGGCCATGTCTCGTCGTAGTGTTTGCGCTTGATTTTCGGATTCCTTTTGCGCAGAACTGCGCGCAAGCACATCGCCGCGTGCAGCGACGAGTGGGTTGGGGCGCAATTCTTTTCTGCTTTTGCCAAGCGCCTTCGCCTCCCACTTTTGGATATTCGCTTGTTCTTTGGGAGAAAGTTTTTGCGTTGATGGTCCGCCGGGTTCTGGCATATGTTTTTATCATTATCTTTTACGAACGAAGTATAGCAAAAATTGTCCATCATGTCAATAATAAAAAAGGACTCTGATTATATTTCGAGCCCTTGTTGTGCAAGGCGTTGTACCTCTGCCATTGCTTTCGCAACAGCACGCATTGCCTCGCCAATGCAGTACATCTCCGGATACTGCATCGATCGTATATTTTTGCGCCATCGACGACGTTCCTTACAGAAACGCGCCTCGTTCAAGTACGCGAGTGCTTGGTACGTCCAGAAACGAACGCGCCAGTCATGGTCATGAAAGCGCATTACTGACTTTGCATGCGATCGTACGATGAAGAGATTGACTGCACGTATGCACGCAGTAGTTACCATCGCGCAGAGCGGTGAGAATCGCGTGCGATAGGTAAGATGCAGTGCGCCGTCTATGTGTTCGGGTGGTTCTGCAACGATCGTCTGCGCTGTCGAGAGCGTTTCTGTGCGCGCAAGCGTCGCGACGTCATTTACCCAGTTGGGAACCCCTACGCGTGGATCAATAAGCCATGGGATACCATCGTTCGTTACGAGCACATTTTCTATGCTCAGATCACCATGGGTTATGGTATACGAATAGACTGGCCGTGAAAGGATACGATGCATCCACTGTGCACCTTCTCGCAGTGAGAAGCCCAAGGGCTCTCCATTCACCATGAGAGGAAGGTCGAGGGAGACCGTTCGTTTCCCAAACCATCGTTCGAGTGTAACAATTGGTCTCTCATGGCGCTGCGCTAACAGTGTATAGCGTAACACACGATTGAGAGCATTTTCGTCATACGGGACACCATGCTTTCGTGCAAATGCAGCGAGTTTGCTTTTTGAGGCAGGTGCGTGGATGTAGGGTTGTGGGATCTCACTGCCACATCCTCGGTTCAATTCGCCGAAGATGAACGAGATGAGCGGAGGGAGATTGATACAATGGTGTCGAAGAATACTTTGTATCTCTCCCCAATTAATTCGTTTACTCCGCAATGCGCGTCGCGTGCGCGTATAGCGTGTTTGCTCTCCAGATGCAGGAGGGAAATAGCGGTATGAAAGGACCCACTCCCGTATGAAGCGGCGGAAGAGTTTACGCATCGTTCTTCGCATCATCACTTGTGTCTGTGGACGGGGATTGTAGAGTAGTGCAGCGAGTGGACGTGCGCGCGGAATGTAATCGAGAAGCACATATCGATTACCATAGCCAATGATGGGATACAACTTCGTGTTGTCGTCGGGTCCGCCATACCATCCCAACGCGTACCGGTCTCGTTGTGCCGCTTCTTGCAGAATGAAGTGCGGACTGTGGTTGTATTTCAGGACGATCTGCTTCTTGCCGTGTCCAGGCCATCCGCTAATCGTCTTCCGACTCACTGTTATGAGCCAGATCAAACTGCCAGTACCACCGCGCTCAAAGAGACGAGGTGTACCGTGTATTGTGTAGCCCCACGCGCGCAGGATACGTACGACTGTTTTCGCTTGCACGATATACCTCCTTTCTTCTTATCAAAGAACGTTTCCCTTGTGCATCCTATCAAACCTTCTTTTGTTGTCAACGCGTCGTTAGTACTCCGGTCATTATTACACTCAGTCGTTACTCTATTTATAAATACTTCGATACTTATAAATACGTTGATAAATACTTTGCACCTTTTGTAAATTCTATTATACCAAACTCACACCTAGGTGTGAGTTTGGTATAATCACTTTTTTAGTATTTCGAATTCCTTTTTTCCTTGATTTTTTATGATTTTAGGAATCAAAGAAAAAACGACGAACTTTTTTTTCAAACATACCAAGAGATGCTGCAGTAAGGAAGATTACATGAGGGTGTACATGCAGGAGCGAACAGAGCTGCGTGACGAGCTTTGATCGATCATGCGGATGCACATAGACGCTTTTCTGCAATTGGTAGAAACCAAGCGACTGCAGACTTTGTCGAAGCGCGTTACGATCCTTTCTCCTTTTGTTTGGAATATCGAAGATAATAACGCGCCAGAGATGATCCCAGCGTTTTCCCTGTACCGTTCGTAACACGCCGCGCGTAATACATCGTTGAAGTCCTTTTTCTGTAAGAATGATGGGGGTTGTTTCATCATCTGCATCATAGGTGACATATCCTTGGAGACGCAGTCGTCGGAGCGCATGCCGTATACGCCATCGGGCGCATTGTCCTACGATATACGTAAGTTTTTCAAGGCCTTTCGGTGTTCGTGTAAATCCTCCCACGACGGTAAATACTGCTCCAAGCGCTAAAAGTTCAAGGAGACATCGCGTTACCGCTTTCGTTTGTTCTCGTGTTTTTTGGTGCATATTACCATTATACCAAATTCGTGCCTAGGAACAAGATTGGTATAATGTAGATTTTGGTAATTGGAAGAGGGGTTGGTGGTTTTGAGAGTTTTTTATTGTTTGTCTTTGTGCTTGATTACCTCGTTTTGCATATAAAGAAAAAGCTCCGGGTTTTCACTCGGAGCGGTTGGTTCTGATCTTACGAGGTCGGACCTCATAAAATTGATTCGAGCGATTACTTCCACGTGATCGTGAGCGTTGATGGTGTGGATGGTGTCCGCTCTTTTGAGGCGAGGGATATTGTCTGGTCGAAGGCGAACGAGAATGCGGTGCCTGCCACGATTCCGGTTGCCGCTTGTGCTTGAAAATACGGAGTAGCGTTAAAGGTTCCGATCGTCCCAGCGAATGTCAATCTTCCAATGTTTGTTCCCGGAGTGCCTTGGAAAGCAGTGCCGTAGTACGAATTCCATGTGAGGAAGTATTCGCTCCATGTCGTATTTGCATCGTAGCAGTTGATGGATGCACCGTTACTCCATTGTGTTGTGCTTGTGCACGTGAGTGTTGCGGAAAGAATTGTTGCTCCCGCAGGGATTGCACTCTGTACCTCGAAGCGAAGGAACGTCTGGTCCGTCCAAATACTGTTGGGTCCCGTGAGACCGGCAAGGAGCGTATCGAGCCCACCGTAATTATTGAGTTGTTTCGTGTATGTTGATTCGATGTACGTGTCGTCGGTGAGGACGACTGTTGCGTTCGTGAACGGAGGAGGGTTTACGGTGATCGTCACCGTATCCGTGCCGGTCTTGTCTGTGTCGCTTACGGCGAGTTCGAATGTGTAGGTGCCGACTTGCGTTGGTGTGAATGTGGTTGTTGTCGTGTTCGCGTTTGTGAGCGTGACGTTCGGTCCGCTGGTTTGCGTCCACGCGTAGGTGATCGCGTCCAGATCCGGATCTGTCGCGGATCCCGTAAGCGTCACCGTCGGATTGTTCGTTCCCGTCGATGAGAGCGCGATCGTTTGGTCCACTCCAGCGTCGGCGGTTGGTGGGCGGTTTACCCGATTCTCGATAATGGCATTGACGAGTACGCCGACACCGTTGTTGCGCGCATTCGCGTGGAGGGCATTGTGATCCGTATTCGGCACGATACGTTTTTGGCTTGACGGCAGGGGGAGACTTCCCGCTGTGGCGCTTATGGTCGTCACTACGCTATCATCAAGGGCGGTGGAATTTTCTTGTCCTGCGAAAGCGTAGTATTCCGTTGATGACGATTTTTTGCCCGGATATCCGACGTTGAGGTTCGTGAGGAAGGTACTTCCCACGAGCAGATCCTCGATACCGGGGATGGTAATAGCAGAGAGGAAGGAGCTAATTCTCGGAAACCTTTGGACGATTTTTTGTTTCGGCGCTCCTTCATGTGGCGTTCCAAGCGTAATAACTTTCTCAACATACTGCCCAAGGGAAAGCTGCTCGATCGCATGGCGTGCGACAAGTCCTCCCATACTGTGTGCCACGATCACGAACCGACATTGTGGACTCGCGTTTTTTATGACGAGGTCCGTGAGCACCTTCGCATTGAAGGTAATGGGCCATCCTGACTGATACTGATAGTGCAGGATGTTTTTTATCTGCGGGGTTGCCTTCAAGAAGGCGAGTAGATCATTGTCGTTCGGGAGTCCTTGATCATCAAACTGGAAATTCGCCGGATTCGAGAAGAGACCGTGGAGAAAGATGACGTTACCGGTATTTGTCGTAAAGAAATCGGCGGCATTGCCCTTGCCAAATGACGCAGTAACATTTGCGGGGCCGTTTGCGATGATGGGATGGTATTCCTTGACAATTCCTCCAGTGACAATGAAAGTGAAAATACTTACACCCATCTCGTAGCGTTCCGGTCTTCCGTCAATCAAGCGTTGTTGCTGACGGAAAAGTTTGTATTCCCATGGAAACGAAACTTCGAAAAGGGAAAGATGCGTTGTTGTGATCGTTGCGAGGCGCAACGATGAATTCACGACAGGGTCAACGTAAACTTCAGCGTTCCCGTTCGCATCCTGCACCATCACGATGAGATTTTGCGGATCGTCGCCGGATTGTATAAGCCCGGGATCGTAGGTAAGGTCTACCGATGCAGGCGTGGCGAACGTTGTGCCACTTGGCCCAATCGATGTCGGGCGAGTCGGCGTAGGCAGTTGCTGCACTTGTGCAGCGTCAATCGAAATGAGCGTGTCGTTCGCGAGTGCGCCCGGCGGGATCTCAACGCGCGTTCCGTAAAGAGCAGATGACGTGTCCGTGACAGCGACGATTCCTCCCCTTTGCGCATTAATCTTTGCTTCCACAAGATGGGGGTTCGACAGATTGGACGGGGTACCTCCTCCTTTACCGCTTTCGCCGCCACACCCAACGATGCAGCTGGCGAGCAATAACAGAGCGATTGTACGGGACATTGTATTTCCTCCTGTAAAATTGTGAATGTGCGAGACAGAAATCACGAAGTGCTCTATAGTATAGGTGAGAGTATTTTTAATGTCTACAAATTTATGGAACTTGTTGTTTATATCGGATACGCGGCCGTTATGTTAGGAATTTTTGTTGGGCTTATCCCTTTCTTTGTTTTGTATTGGGCGTTGCGGAAGAAGAGAAATTTTAGGATGATTACTAGCGAAGAATTATCTATTATTCTTGTTTTGTCATTTATCGGCTGGGGAGTTGATATTTTTAGGGGACGAGATTTGTTTTTCGAGCAAAT
>CAYHPG010000030.1:0-9314 GCA_964358625.1 uncultured Gammaproteobacteria bacterium | reverse complement strand
GACACCACGCTTTTCAAGTGGTACCTGTCGCACGTCTTGTACCGCAATACGGACTTGGCACCGTTTTTCGATCGAACCGAGTTCTACGCTGCGGGCGACCTCGATGTAGGGCATGACAAGGACTCATCCATGCTCGTGACCGGAAAGCGGACGTCGATTCCGGAGTCCAAGGACCCGGCCGAAACGAAGACGTCTTCTCGACTTGGGATCGTCACGAACATCGTCCGTTTGGGTGTATACCCGACGGACGTGGGCGTAGGCGCGGGCTTGGAGTTCATCGCATCAAACGAGGATTCGTCCACGCGGTGGCGGCCCATGGCGAAGTTCTCCTTCTTCGGGGAACATCTCGTGGTGTCGCCGTGGTACCAGTTCGGACACGGGGCACCGGACGCGAAGGGCGTCTCGGTGTGGATTACGGTCTGGTCATGGTGACTGGACTGTGCTACAAGAGAAGAAACCTCGCGAGCATGTGGCTCCGAGGACAACAAGGTTTCCAGGAAGGAGAAGGAACATGAAGAGGATTGGTTTTTTGGTCGTCGTGGTGGCCTGTCTCACGGGCTGCATCGGTTCGGGCTTCGTGCGCGAGTCGGACCGTCTCGCGGCCCCGGCGTCGAACGAAGTCAAGGCGCTCGAGCTGACCGAAGGAGCGAAGGGCCCGACCCCCAAGAACCTCTCGCTCGAGAGGGTGCTCAAGGCCGACGTGGTCACGCTCGATCACAGCCGGATGATCGCCGACGTGTCGAAGTACAGCGTTCTCGTGCTCGTCACTCCCGAGGACAGCCCGCAGAAGGGTCGTCGTCGGGTGGTGATCGAGCGCGGGAAGCACGGGGTCTTCCAGATCCCGGCGAAGTATCTTTTGGAATACGATCTCACCCACGGCTTCTTCTGTGATCCGTGGGATCCGAAGCATCCGTTTACCCCCACGACGTTCTCCGAGATCACGGCGAACCCGCCTTCCACCTGGCATGGCGTTGCGTGCGTCGTGAACAAGGAGGGGGAGGGACACCTCCTCTGTCTCGTGGACGCCTTGCCCGCTGGCGAGCGACGCAACCAGCACTTGGCCCACGCCATGGGCGCGCCGAACGCACCGGACGCGGCGTCGCAGCGCACGCTCGCCGCGGCCAAGTAGCGTCTCATGCCGTTGGATCTCATCCAGCGGCTTTTTATTTTCGTCGCAAGAACCCTTACGTTGTATATCATTGCGAAGGGGTGACACATTGCGGGGACCCCGCTCGAGTGCCAGCAGCCGCCACGGCGATGCCATCGGAGCGGGGAGCAATGGGGCAGGACCCCGAGCCCTCGCTGTGGTATACTTATTTTATGCGCTCTCTTCTCCGCGATCGCGAAATTCTTCTCACACTTATGGTCTTTGGACTCGTGAGTATTTTTATTGTCAGCGTGTTTTCTTTTCCCTATTTTCCGTGGTTCACTTTTTGGCCAGCGTTTCTTATTTCGGGAATACTTATTCTCCGTCGTCCAGCCGTCGGGCTTTTTTCCCTTATTCTTCTTACGATGATCTGGGAGCGATTCTTCACGTTGCAATCCATTGTCATCTTTGGACGCGCAGTAAAACTTTATCCGCTTGATATTTTTATTATCCTCACTGGGCTTGGCGTTTTTTTCCATTGGTTGCTCTCGTATCGTCAATCGGCATTCCTTCGTTCGTTTGCCGCATGCGAGAAATTGCTCGTGGTGTTTGCGCTTTTTGCAACCATGTATTTTTTTCAATCACAGGTGGTAGGCGTGCATGAGCCGGAAGTTGCATTCTCCACATTTAAAAATTATGCGTTCTACATTCTTCTCACGTTTCTTGTACTTGCGCTTGTTCATACGCGTGATGATTTTTTACGCTTAATGCGTACAATACTTGCTGGAGGGGTTGGCATTCTTGCGTTTGTCATCCTTGGGTTTGTCCGCGGGCAAGGCCTTTGGACAGAATTTACGCCGCTTTCCACAGAAGGGGTTCGTTACTTGGCGTTTCCCCATGCATACTACCTCATGATTGTGTTGCTTATTGCGATCGCCGTGTGGATACATCGGCTCTTTCGTCATTCTGTTGTTGCGCTTGGGATCATGGGCGTGCAGTTTTTGGGGATTGTAGGATCACTCATGCGGCATCTTTGGATTGCATTTGTTGTTGGCGTTGCGGTGCTTATTGCCACGTCTTCCGCGACAGTAAAGCGACAATTTTTGCGGTGGGGGCAGGTATTTTTTGGTGGTATGCTTCTTGTATCACTTATTGGTGGAACGGCGGTGATCATATTTCCTGATTCATCTATTGGAAGTGTAGCGGCTCGTTTTCTTGACCCACTGCTCATACGGATTACATCGTTAGGGCATGTTACCGAAGATCTTTCGGCGTTGTGGCGCTTGAAACTTTGGCAAACCGCATTTGCGCGATTTTGGGAGAGTCCGCTTCTCGGTATTGGCTTTGGGCAGGAAATTACCTTTGATGTGCGTGGGTATATTTCAACGGTGCGCGTGCGCGATTTGCATAACTCGTTGTTTGGACTTTTTTTGCAAATGGGTATCGTTGGATTCGCGCTATTTGTCGCATTGCAAGCGTCATTGATTGTTGGCTATCTTCGGCAACGCAAGCATCTTTTGAGCACTATGCGCCCCTTTGTTGACGGAGCGTTTGCGGCATACATCGCTTTTCTTGTTGCGTCTGATTTTCAACCGTATCTGGAGACAAATATTTTGAATATTTTTTTCTGGTTGCTCATTGGTATCGTCCGCGTCGCACCGCATCTTTTAGAAAAGCCTTCGATTGACTGGAGTCATTTGCGATTACAAAAGCACCTCCGCATCCTTGAGAGCATGCATCAGCGGGGGGGTCGGTGAGGTGGGTGACCCGCGTAGGGGGTCCCCCATCGAGCCCCAGCAGTCCCGAAGGGACGATGCGGTCGGATGGGGGTGTAGCGGGGCAGGACCCCCGAACATAATTTTATGCGCATTATTAACGTCAACAAATTTTATTACCTTCGCGGCGGCGCCGAACGTTATTTTTTTTCACTCTCGGATCTTTTACAACAACACGGGCACGAGGTTATTCCCTTCTCCATGCAGCATCCGCAGAATCTTTCTACACCGTATGCGAAGTATTTTTCTTCATACGTCGAGCTTGGTAAGCGAAGGGGTGACACCGGAGGCGGAGACCTTAGCGCGCGCAAGCGATTAGCTGAGCACGGTGAGGTGCCGAAGGTGGCAGGACCCCGAGCGATTGCTCGCATGTTTTGGTCATTTGAAGTTGCAAAGAAATTTGATGAGCTCCTGCGCGACACCAAACCAGATCTTGTGCACATCCATAATATTTACCATCAACTTTCCCCATCACTTCTTTCGGTCGCAAAGCGCCATGGGATTCCGGTCGTCATGACGGTGCATGATTATAAACTGATTTGGCCGGATTATCTGCTGTGTGGTTATACGACCTCACCGAAAGACCTCACCCCCGCCCTCTCCTATCAGGAGAGGGAGACGCAGAGAATCGGAAGTTATTGGAATGTCGTTCGGAGCCGCTGTACGCAAGGGTCGTACCTGAAGAGCGCATTGGTTGTTGCTGAAAAAATGTTTCACGATTGGCTCCGCGTGTATCAAAAAAATATTGATCTTTTTTTGGCGCCGAGCGAATTTGTAAAAGAGAAATTGCTTGCGGGGGGGTATGATGCGAAGAAAATTCGGGTGTTGCCGCACTTTGTTTCGACGCCTTTCTACAAGGGTCACCCTTGTAGTTACAAGGGTGACCCTTGTATTCTTTATTTCGGGCGATTGTCAAAAGAGAAGGGGGTTGACATTTTACTTGCTATGATGCAAAATATGGGATCCGGGGTGGAGCTTCGGATCGCAGGAGAAGGGCCGGAAGAAAATCGGTTACGAATGAGGAATGAAGAATTAGGAATGAAGAATGTTGTTTTTTTGGGACGGCTTGATCAAAAAGAATTACAACGGGAGATTGATCGAGCGATTTTTATCATTGCGCCGTCGGTTGCTCCTGAAACGTTTGGGTATTCGATTCTTGAATCATTTGCGCGAGGGAAGACGGTTGTTGCTTCGCGTATCGGTGCATTTCCTGAACTTGTTGTTGACGGAAAAAATGGCTTCTTGGTTTCTCCGGGGGATACAAAAAGTTTTGTTGAGAAAGCCCTTTATCTTTTAGCGCATCCTCATGAACGTTCCGCATTAGAAAAACACGCGCTCGCGAGCGCCAAACAGTACACCGCAGAGCGCCACTATGCTTCGCTTTTTGGATATTATCAGGATATTCTTAAACCGTTGAACGATAGCTTCTCGACAAGCTCGAAGAATAAAATTTATCTATGACGCTGCGAGATATACAATTACTAAAAACAAAACAGAGAACGACCATCGTTCTCTGTTTGTTCTTGGTAATGATTGGTTGGTTTGTATCGGTCCGCAGCGCTCATGCGTTTACAATACCCGACCATAAATATCCACGCACCGCTGCCTTCTTTTTAAAGACCTCGCCATTTTTAGAAGACGAAATCCAGTCATTAGCAAAATTTCAACTTGTTATTCTCGATGCGCAGGTACAATTCCATCAGTCTCTCGTGCTCAAGCGTCTACGCGATATGAACCCAACGATTGTGCTTCTTGCGTACACGTCGGGCGTTGAGTATCCGACGTATCGTTTGGATACGATTGAACGCCCGGGTGGTATCTGGCATCGCATTGGTGAGCGACTTTCTCCCGAGTGGTTTTTGAAAACCGTCGATGGAAAAAATGTGAGCTTCTGGCCAGGGAATGTACTCATGAACCCAGGGGCGCGTAATGCAGCAGGAGTCACGTACGCGGAACATCTTGCGGATTTTTTATCACGCGAGGTGATGACGACTGGACTTTGGGACGGATTATTTTTTGACACGGTGTGGGACAGTATTTACTGGGTGAATCCTACCATTGACAGTGATCGCGATGGCGTTGCCGACGACAAAGAGAAAGTGGATCGCGCGTGGCGCGACGGACAAAATCTTTTCTTCAAAGCGCTGCGTGATCGATTTGGCGACCGCTATCTTCTTGTCGGAAACGGCGTGCTTGAGCCGTACGCGCATTATTTAAACGGCCGTATGTTCGAAGGGTTTCCAGATCCGTCGGAGGGAGGTTGGGCGGGATCGGTCAAACGGTATCGCGCGATTTCGCTTCTTGGAGCGCCACCGCATGTGACAGCTATCAACTCGGATACAAAGAATACCGGTAACTGGAAGGATTGGAAGCGCATGCGTTATGGGCTCACGACCACACTCCTCTTTGATGGGTACTATAGCTTTGATTATGGAACACACGTGCGCGACCTTCTGTATTGGTATGATGAATATACGGTCTCGCTTGGGAAGCCATCATCGTTTTCTGCCCGTAATCTTCTGGATGGTACCATTGATGCGGTGCGGCCGGGAGTGTGGCGGCGCGATTTTCAATATGGTGTTGTGCTTATTAATTCCACAACCACCGAGCAGTCGTTGAAACTCGATGAAGAATTCGAGCGTGTGCACGGGAAACAAGATCCAGAAACGAATGATGGATCAATTACATCGCGAGTAACGCTCGCCCCAGAAAGTGGTGTTCTTTTATTGCGCCCTATTGAAGCGATTATTGGAAGTCCGTTTGTGAATGGCGCCTTTGCACGTATCTTGAATAAGACTGGTGATGTGACGCGCACCGGATTTTTTTCCTATGAACAGGGCGAACGCGGCGGTACGATGGTGGCGCGTCGCGATCTTGATGGCGATGGAAGCGATGAAATTATTGTTGCGAGTAGCAATGAGGTGGTTGTACGGCGAGCGAGCGGCGAGCGTATCGCAAAATTTTATCCTTACGGAACGAATACATCGTATGGCATTCGTTTTGCGTTTGCCGATCTTGATGGCGACGGGCGCGATGATATCGTAACGGTTCCGGCAAATGGCGGTAATGCATTCGTAAAAATTTTTCACATGGATGGTCGATCATTCCCGAACGAATGGTATGCGTATGGGGCATCATTTAGCGGTGGTGCATCGGTTGCGGTTGGCGATCTTGATGGCGATGGCGTTTTTGAAATCGTGACTGGAGCGGGTGCGGGGCGCAAACCCGAGGTGCGTGTGTTTCATGCGGACGGATCGGTCGTCACGAAGGGATGGCTTGCGTACGCTCAAACATTTCGGGGCGGCGTCAATGTGGCGGTGGGCGACCTTGATGGCGATCGTCGTGCAGAAATTATTACTGGCGCCGGGAGAGGCGGCGGGCCGCAGGTTCGTATTTTTGATCGACAAGGGAAGGTTCTAAACCCAGGGTTTTTTGCTTTTACACCAACGAAGCGGGAAGGGGTGCAGGTGCTTGCGCATGATTTTGACGGCGATGGGAAATCGGAAATCGTGGCGATGAGCACGAACGTGTTTACGACAGCGCAACTGTTTAAGCGATAATTGAAAATAAATTCCAGAGATCGTATCTCTGTAAATTTACAGAGATACGATCTCCGAAGTTTCAAAATACAGAACACGTTTTATTTACATTTCGAATTTCGGATTTCGCGCTTCATTATCATAACACTGGTTACTTCTTCTCAATCTTGTTATCATCCATACTATGGCATCTCCATTACCTAATACGTCGGAACAAGATCCCCGCAACGTGCAGATTCTTGACGCAAAGCCCGTGCTAGAAAAAAATGTCGATGGCAAGAATGTATTTATCGGGACACTGAATGTTTTTAACGCGCCCGTACAGAAATACCTTGGCGAGCCATTACGGCAACGGTATCATCGGCATTATCATCCGCGCCATCGCCATGGCACAAAACATTTGATCGCGGATATTCTTTTAGCGCTTATGGTCGTTGGGCTTCTTGGCGCAAATATGTACACGGCGTTTTTCCTCGCCCCGAGTTTGCGGGAGCGCGTACAACTTACCCTTGCGACAACCCCTGAAACGGTAACCAGCGGCGATCTTGTCACGCTGACATTTTCCTACAGAAATGATAACGATGTTGCGTTGACCGATGCACACCTTGCAGTGCTTCTTCCAAAATATTTTTCACACATTACAACAATTCCATCAGCGTTTAATGAACGGACACATACGTTTGCCCTTGGGCGTATCGCCGCAGGCGGGAATGGCGTTGTGGAAGTATCTGGACAGCTCATTTCGAGCGTTGGAGCGAATGTTGAAACCGGCGCGGTGTTTTCCTATAGGCGCGAGGGCGGAAGAATAAGTGATCGTCGTGAGAGTAAGGGCGTGTCCTTTACCATTCCCATTACGCAATCAACCGTTCGGTTATCGCTTGATTTTCCCGACGATGTTGTCCATGAAGGGGCGGCTCCATTTGTATTGCGTTATGAGAATACAGGAAAGCCGCCGATTGCGGAGTTGGTTTTGCGGCCAAACTTTGGCGACACACTGCAGCTTCAGGAAAGTTCCGCGCCATTGACAGACGGGGTATTCCGCATGATGAACATTGCGCAAGGTGGAAGCGGAGCAATTCGTGGGACGCTCAACATTCGTGCGCATGGCGAGGAGAAAACGGAATTTGTTGCGCAAGCATTTATGGAAATGGAAGGGGTAACACTTTTGCAAGGTGAAGTGAAAAAGACTGTCCGTGTCTTCTATCCGAAAGTATCACTAGCGCCTCTCCACGATGATGGACGTGATGTGATGGCGCTTGGGCGCACCGCAGAACTTTCTTTTACTTATGAAAATAATGAAGGGGAAGATGTTCGTGATGTTGCAGTGATGATTGATCCACCCGCCACAATTTTTATCCGTGATGCAAAATCAATAACAACGATCACAAAAGAACAGGAGCCGTCACTTGGTCTTGTACGTGCAGGAGCGAAAGGAATCATACTTTTTACACTTTCTACGCAAGCGACTATTGATCGCAAATCAGTTTTTGGTGCAAATGATCCAATCGTTCGTATTCCGTATGTCGTGAGCTACCGACTTGCTTCAGCGCCGGATCGTCTCATTCAGTTTGCCCGGACTGATGAACGAAAACTGCAATCTGATTTTGCCATTGACGCGTTTGGTCGTTATTATACGCCAGAGGGTGATCAACTCGGGCGCGGGCCTTTACCGCCGCGTGTTGGTGAAACAACGCGCTATTGGGTTTTTCTTCCGCTCACGAATACGATTTCAGATGTTACGGACGTGGTCGTGACCGCAGCGCTTGGTGCGCATGTTGCGTGGACACGTAAATCGAGCGTGACATTAGGGGATCCGCTTGCCTATGATGAACGAACGCGTATCGTCACGTGGCGGTTGCCGCGCGTCACGAAATATAGCGGAGGAGAATATCCTGATGTTGGCGCAGCGTTTGAGGTTGCAGTAACGCCGGAAACGGACGATGCAGGAACAGAGCCCGTTCTCCTGACGAATATTCACGTGCGCGGGCAAGATACCTTTACCAGCACGACGATTGAACGAGAAGCAGCAGCGGTAACGACGAAGCTTTCTGCCGATCGAAAGGCGAGTAATAAGGGGAAGGTCGTTCCGTAGGTTGTTTTTGGTTTGAGAAAGGGCTTCAAAAAAGCCCTTTTTTATTACCCCTTTTATCCCCTTGACTTTTTTATTGCCTATGTTAAGGTGCCGAATTACACAGTGAATTTGATTTTATGCGGATTTACATGATCGGACAAAAAGGGATTCCTGCGCGCGGCGGCGGAGTAGAACGCCACGTGGAGGAACTTGCAACTCGGCTCGCAAAAAACGGGCATGAGGTTTTTGTGTACTGCAGAGAGCATTATACTTCTTCTCGTAGCGCAACATATAATGGCGTACACTGTATTTATTTACCAACGCTTCGCACGAAGCATCTGGATGCCATTGTGCACACACTCCTTGCAACCCTTCATGTGCTTTTTCAACGCGCTGATATTATTCATTACCATGCTATTGGTCCCGCATCACTTCTTTGGATTGCTCGACTTATAAAGCGCAGCGCGACAATTTTTTTCACATTCCACTGTCAGGACTATCATCACGAAAAGTGGGGATTTATTGCGCGGCTCTACTTACGGTTTGGTGAAGCGATTGGATGTCGGTTTGCACATCGTGTCATTACGGTTTCAAAAACGTTGACGAAGTATGCATGGACTGCATATCAACGCGACGCTGCGTATATTCCGAATGGCGCTCCGCGTGCTGCTACAACAGTCTATCGTCGACAATTGCAGCGCCTCGATCTCGCGGCGAATGGATATATTCTTGCGGTCTCTCGTCTTATTCCACACAAAGGTATTCACGAACTCATTGCTGCGTATCAAAGAATTTTGACGAAGAAAAAATTGGTCATCGTCGGTGATGGAACATACACGGAT